>DATJOH010000381.1:0-3397 GCA_035507235.1 Acetobacteraceae bacterium | reverse complement strand
CGCCGGATGTAACGGATCCTCGCGCTGCAGCATCTTGGCCACGAGACGCGAAAACGCGACGGGCACCGGGGTGAATTCGAAACCGAAACGCGTGGCGTAGCGGCCGGTCATGATGGCGGCGCGTGACGGCGCGCAGGTTGCGTCGCCGGCATACCCATTCAGGAACTCAACGCCGTCTTTCGCAATGGAATCGATATTCGGCGTGGGAACAGCGCCGGCGGCGACGCCACCGCCGTGCAGCGTAATGTCGTTATAGCCGAGATCGTCGGCCAGTATCACCAGCACATTCGGCGGACGCTGGCCCGGCGAGGCGATGGGTCGGTCGGGCCCTGGTTGCCACACCACCTGGCGGTTCGCCGCGACCGCCGGTTTGCGCAAGGATGCTACCAGCAGGATGAACGATATCGGATTGATGTAGGCCAGAACGGCGATCGTCGCCGCCACGACAGCGGCGGTAATCCCTGTCCATTTCCAGAAGGATCGGCTCATGCCCCGCGCACGCGGCCAGCGGCGAGGACGGCGAGCATCACCGCCTCCACCGCCATGGGCGGCAGCAGGCTGCCATCGAACGGGCCTATCGCCAGTGCAACGATGCGGCCGGTGAGCGCCAGGCCGATCAATAGCAGCGGCGCGGTGAGCAGATACGCCGCCCGCCGCGCCGCTGCCGCCACCGCAAGCCCCCCCGCGGTCGCGAAAAACCCGAACAGGTCGGCGCGCAACGAAGCCGCGCCGACCGCGTTGGTGGCCGCCAGGCCAAGCTGGCCGGCCAGGCGATGCGGATCCGCGAGTGCCACGACACTCATGAGCAGCAGAAAGCCGCCCGTCAGGAAGACGGCTAGGCGTAGCAACGCAGCAAGGTTCACGGACGACACCCTGGCCTTATTTTGGCACAGGCTATGCCGATTACCTGCGCAAGGCAAGCGCCACAGGGCCGCTAAACCCTGTGGTGGCGCCCGGTCGGGAAGCGGGGATCAGCCGGGCGTTCGGTCCGCCGCGTGATGTGCCAGCCAGGACGTGAGGGCAGGCACGGTGCGTTGCTGCAGTTCCGCATTGGCAAGGATGACTTCCACGGCCTGCTTGGCGATGATTTTCGCGCCGGGGATCGATTTGACGGACGGATCGGCCATCAGCGCACGCGCCGTCAGCGCACTCGTGCTGCTGAACGCCGCCGCCGGCAGCAGGAAAGTCTGTGCCTGTGCGGTCAAATGCGCGCGCAGCGCCGCCTGGTTCGGCAGCACCTGGCGCCAGACTTCGTCGGGATTGTCGGAACTGCGGCCGGCCTCGGCAATGATCATCGGCACGCGGCCATTCGGCACCTGGCCGGAGGCGGCATATTGCACCGTTTGCGCGATCAGCTTGGGATCTTCCGCTGCCGCCATGGCACCGAAATAGCGCAGCTTTTCCTCGGTGCTCGTTGCGGTTTCACCCATGTGGCGCAGCGTGTCATAGGTGGCCTGATCGGCGTGGTGGCCGACGATGGTCAGCACCGGCTCGCGCAGGTTCGGCGGCAGGCTTGTGGGGTCCTTGACGAACTGGTCGAACCGCTTGTGCGCCTCGGCGAGAATGTCGGGATCGTCGAACTCGCCCATGGCGCCGATCACGACCGGACGCAGCAGCGTATCAAGGAACGATTCGCCGGGCTTGGCGTCCCATCCCAGCCGCTCGAATTCCGGCCGCAGCAGGTTGCGCGCATAGACGCGGAATTGCGGCCGCACCGCGGCGCCGCGCACCAGGTGATCAAGCCGCTGCAGATGGTCTATCGTGTCCTGCCAGACCGCGATATTCGTTTCGGTTGACAGCATCGGCAGCATGTCGAGATACGATTCGAGCGGCGCGCGGCCCGCCAGGAACATGGCGAACTGGTCGCCGAGCAGGTTGGCGCGGTCGGCGGGCCCGAAATTCTCCAGCGTGCGCACCAGCGGTTTCAGCGAGGCGGCATCATATTCGGTACGATAATAGCCGTTTTCGCCGAGATTGACTTTTTCCGCGGCATCGCAGGTGGCGAGCGGCACTGTTACCGGCATGCCGTCCAGGACCACACGGGTCGATTTTATCCCCGGCGCGCCGAGCGTGATCGGAATGGTCCAGGTCAATTTCTTGGCCTGCGGATCATGAATGACGAAACGATCCTGCGTGAGGGTCAGCGTGCCTTGGCCGTTGGCGCAGCGGCGCGTGACGTGCACCAGGGGAATGCCGGGCTGCTCGGTAAAGCTCAGCGCGACCTTCGCCACATCCTTGCCGGCAACGGTGCCAAGTGCCGCCCACAGATCGGCGCTCGTGGTGTTGGAATAGGCGTGCGCCTTCATGTAAGCACGCATGCCGTCACGGAAATTGTCGGGACCAATCCAGTCCTCGATCATGCGTATGACCTGTGAGCCCTTCTGGTAGCTGATCTGGTCGAACGCCGCATCGGCCTCGCTGATAGTGTGGATGGGCAGATGGATCGGGTGCGTGGTCGGCCGCGCATCCTCGGCCATCGCCTCTTCGCGCGCCGCATGCTGGCGCGGCCATTCCTGCCAGGCGGGATTGAAATGATCGGTCGCCTTGAATTCCATCCAGGTGGCGAACCCCTCATTCAGCCAGATATCGTCCCACCACGCCATGGTCACGAGATCGCCGGACCATTGATGCGCCATTTCGTGGGAGACGTAGATATGGATACGCTCGCGCGTTGCCGCGTCGGAGGTTTTCGGATCGAACAGCATGCCGTTGTCGATGAAGGTGATGGCGCCCCAATTCTCCATGGCTCCGGCTTCAAAATTGCCCGGTATCGCAATCAGATCGAGCTTCGGCAGCGGATAGGGCACGCCGAAATACTGATTATAGTAGGGTAGCACATGCGATTCGACTTCGAGCGCATATTGCGCCTGGCTCTCCTCGCCAGTCGGTGCCCAGGCGGCGAGCGCGGTTGGTCCCGCGGCGCCGCGCACGGCTGCCAGGTCGCCCGCCACCAGCGCCACCAAATAGGTGGACATGCGCGGCGAGGTTGCGAATTGCACCTTCTTGAGGCCCGGGCCCGCCGGCGTGCTGGCGACCGCCGGCATATTCGATATGGCGGTGTCGTCCTGCGGCACCACGACCGAAAGCTGAAACCGCGCCTTGAAAGCCGGCTCATCCCAGCCTGGGAACATGCGCCGCGCATCCGCCACTTCGAACTGCGTCACCAGCATGCGCTTCTGGGCGCCGGAAGGCGTTTTGTAGTCGTCGTAGTAAATGCCTTCGGGCTTGTCCGGGATCGGCCCGGTGTAATCGAGCGTCAGTGTGTGTTTGCCGGCGCCGATGGCGCGCGCAAAATGCAACGTCGCGGCCTGGTGCGCCGCGTCCATGCTGACGGTCGCCGCCGCGCCATTCTCCAGCACTGCGTGGGAAATGGCGAGGCCGGCATCGTTCAGGGTGA
>DATJOH010000380.1:0-4867 GCA_035507235.1 Acetobacteraceae bacterium | reverse complement strand
TCGCGCTTGTTTCGCCGAGCGTGGTGCTTTTCCCCACCTGCCTGCAACAGCTGCTCGCCGCGCTCGACGCGGCGCCGCATGCGCCACTCGCTGTTTGCCAGGCAACGCTGTTCGACGGCGCCCTTCTTCGCCCCGCGGCATCCTGGCCACGCGATCCCTCGGCGCTGGCGGAGGCGCTGGTGCTGACACCAAATTTCCCCGACGCCGCCCTGCTGCGCACAGACAGCATTGAGCGGACATCGCTCGATTTCAGCGACCCGTTCGCCCTTCTGCTCGCCCTTCTCGGCCAGGGCGAGCCGGTTCTCGTGCCGGATCGCCTGGTTATAAGCCGCGTCGCCGGGCCGCCGGCACCGGTGCAACGGCGCATTCCGGCGCGATTATGCAGCCACGACTATATCCCCGCCGACATCGAGACAGACCGTCCGCCCACCCTGTTTGTCGTCGTGGATACCGAGGCCGAATTCGACTGGCGCGGCCCCTTCACGCCCGAACTCACGTCCGTCAGCGCGTTGCGCGACATCACCAGCGCCCAGGCGATTTTCGACCGTTACGGTCTGCGACCCGTCTATCTCATCGACTATCCTGTTGCCACGCAGCCGGAATCGATCGCTGCCATGCGCGGCATTGCCGAGCGCGGCGGCGCTGCTATCGGCGCGCATCTGCACCCCTGGACCAACCCTCCCTTCGATACGCCGATCGACCCCCGCCTGAGCTTCCCCGGCAATCTTCCGCGCGACGTGGAAGCCGCGAAGCTCGATGCGTTGCTGGAGGCGATTGAAAGAAATTTCGCGGTGCGAACGCCTTTCTACAAGGCAGGCCGCTACGGTCTCGGCCCGAACACCGCCAGCCTGATCGCCGCGCGTGGCGCGGCCGTGGATTTTTCATTGCTGCCTGAAACCGATTTGCGTCATGTGCACGGCCCGGATTTTCGCCTGGTCAACGCCATTCCCTATCGCGTCGCGACCCTCGATCTGCTGGCCGTACCGATGACGCGCGCCGATGTCGGCCCGCTTTCCCGCTGGTGGCGCCTGCGCGGCTGGCTCGACACGGAGACGGCGGCACTTCTGCACGTGCGCGCCTTTCTGGCACGCGCCGGCCTGCTGGAACGGCTGACCCTCACGCCGGAAGGCGTGGACGCAAGGTTGCAGGTAGTGCTGCTGCAAACCCTGCTGCGCCGCGGCCATCGCCTGTTCGTGCTGCATTTCCACAGCCCCTCCCTCGCCGTTGGGCACACACCCTACGTGCGCAACGAACAGGAGCGGTTGCAATTCGTGAACCGGATCGATACCGTTTGCCGCTGGTTTTTCGAGGAACTTGGCGGTTTGCCGGGACGGCCGTGGGATTTGCTGGACGTTGCGTCGCGGGCGCTGCGGTAGGAAGGCCAGGATTCTCCTTTTTCTGAGTGCGCTTGCGGCATCGGACGGACGCTATTAGCCTTTGTGGCGGTGGTTGGCTTGGAAGCATCCACGAACACGTTAATGGCCCCGAAAAAGAACAATCTTCCTGGCGTTGCTTTCGTCAGAAAATCACATATCCCCCGTCGATAACGATGGTGTCCCCCGTATGCCACCGGGATGCGTCGCTCATCAGATACACCGCAATACCGGCGAAATCGTCCGGACGGCCCCAGCGGCGCATCGGCATGCGCGGCATGACGTTGCCGGAAAAGCGCGGGTCGGCGAACAGCGCGGTGGTCATTTCGGTTTCCACCCACCCCGGCAGCAAGGCATTGGCGCGGATGCCGTAACGCGCATATTCCACGGCAAGCCCACGAATCAGCCCCGTAACAGCCGTTTTGGTGGCGCCGTAATGTTCGTTGCGCGCCGCGCCCATGATGCTTGCCACGCTCGCGGTAACCACCATGGCACCGCCCCCGGGACGACCGATCATGTGCCGCGCGGCGGCGCGCAGCGTATAAAACGCGCCATCCAGGTTAATGCGCGTTACGCGGTGCCAGGCCTCATCCGTAATGTCGGTAAAGCCGCCTTTGACGCCGCCACCTATGCCGGCGTTGGCGAAACATCCGTCTACCCGGCCAAGCGTTTGCACGACCTCGGCGAAGCCGGCATCCACCGCGGCACTGTCGCCCACATCAACGCATTGGGCCACGACGCGCCGGCCAGTCACTTCCAGGCGGGCGCGCGCTGCCTCATTTTTTGCGGCATTGGTACCCCAGATGGCGACGTCGGCGCCGGCCTCAGCCACCGCTTCAGCCATCGCCAGACCGATGCCGCCATTGCCGCCGGTGATCAGCGCCACCTTGCCCGTGAGATCAAATCCCGTGAATGCCATGCAATTGCCTCCCGGCTGGTGCGCGGAACCATGCCGCGGGCCGCCCGCCTTCTTGCCCTGCCCCGCCGGACCGGGCAAATCGGCCCCCAGTGAACGCATCAGGACGGACAAGGAATGGCAAAGATCACGGTAAAGACGCCGGTCGTGGAACTGGACGGCGATGAGATGACCCGGATCATCTGGGGCTTCATCAAGGAACGGCTGATCCTGCCCTACCTGGACATCGACCTGAAATATTACGATCTCGGCATTGAGTATCGCGACCAGACCGACGACCAGGTAACCGTCGATTCGGCAAATGCCATCAAACAGTATGGCGTCGGCGTGAAATGCGCCACCATTACGCCGGATGAAGCGCGGGTCGCGGAATTCAACCTGAAGAAAATGTGGCGCAGCCCCAACGGCACCATACGCAACATCCTGGATGGCACGATCTTCCGCGAGCCGATCATTTGCAGCAATGTGCCACGCTTGGTGCCACATTGGAATGAGCCAATCATCATCGGCCGCCATGCCTATGGCGATATCTACCGCGCCGCTGATACGAAAATCCCCGGTCCGGGAAAGGTCTACCTGGTCTATGAGCCGGCCGACGGCAAGGAAGAAACGCGCTGGGAAGTCCACGATTTCAAGGGCCCGGGCGTCGCGCTCGGCATCCACAACACACTCGCCAGCATCGGCGGCTTTGCCAGGGCAAGCTTCAATTATGGTCTGGCACGCGGCTACCCGGTCTATCTCTCCACCAAGAACACGATCCTCAAAGCCTATGACGGCATGTTCAAGGATACGTTCCAGGCGATCTTCGACGCTGAATTCGCCGACGCCTTCCGCGCAAAAGGCCTCACCTACGAACATCGCCTGATCGACGACATGGTGGCAAGCGCGCTGAAATGGTCAGGCGGCTACGTATGGGCCTGCAAGAACTACGACGGCGATGTGGAATCCGATATCGTGGCCCAGGGATTCGGCAGCCTCGGCCTGATGACCAGCGTGCTGATGAGCCCGGATGGCCAGATCGTGGAAAGCGAGGCCGCGCATGGCACCGTCACACGCCACTATCGCGAACACCAGAAAGGCCGTGAAACCAGCACCAATCCCATCGCCTCAATATTCGCCTGGACACGCGGCCTGATCTACCGCGGACGATTCGACAATACGCCGGATGTGACTGCGTTCGCGGAAACGCTGGAAAAAGTCTGCATCGAAACGGTGGAGGCAGGATTCATGACCAAGGATCTGGCGATCCTGATCGGGCCGGAGCAGCCTTGGCTGAATACGCAGAATTTTTTGGCTAAGATCGATGAGAACTTGAAGAGGGCTATGAAGTAAAAAGAAGTCTTCTTTTTTGAAAAAAAGAAGCAAAAAACTTTTATCTGTTTTGTTCCGACGCGTGTGGCCGCTTAAGTCCCCGAACCAAACTGAAAAAAGTCTTTTTGCTTCTTTTTCTTCAGAAAAAGAAGATTCTTTCTTGCCTTGATCCATGGGAGCCATAATCATGCTGCAACGTCGCGACTTCGTCATGACCAGCCTGATGACCGGATTTACGCTTGCGGTGACGCGGGCGGAAGCGGCGCCGATCCACACCGACACGCGCGGCCTCACCGCCGGCGAGGTGCAAATCCCGACACATGATGGCGCATTGCCTGCCTATCGGGCCGCGCCCGCCGGTGCCGGGCCGTATCCGACCATTCTGGTGATCGAGGAGATTTTTGGGGTTCACGAATATATCAAGGATATCTGCCGGCGCCTGGCAAAGCTCGGCTACCTGGCGGTCGCGCCGGAACTTTATGCGCGGCTCGGCGATCTTTCCAAAATGACCGATCCGCAGGAGATTTTCGAAAACATCATCCTGAAGGCGCCGGATGCCACGATGCTTGCCGATCTCGACAGCACCGCAGCCTGGGCCGCGGCGCATGGCGGCGATCCCGCGCGCCTCGGCGTGGTCGGCTTCTGCCGCGGTGGCCGCGACACCTGGCTGTATGCCGAACACAACCCGACGCTGAAAGCCGCTGTAGCCTTCTACGGCCCGGTCAAAAGCCCGGTGTCCGACATCCAGCCGAAAACGCCGCTTGATCTGGCGCGCGACCTGAAATGCCCGCTGCTGGGCCTCTATGGCGGGGCGGATGACAGCATCGATATCGCCGACGTACGGCGGGCCGCCGCCGTGGCGCGCTCAGCCGGGCAAACTGTGGATATTGAGGTTTTTCCAGGCGCACCGCACGGCTTTCACGCCGATTACCGGGCGAGCTATCACAAAGACGCAGCAATAGCTGCTTGGGCGAAAATGCTCACCTGGTTTAAATCTCACGGCGTCGCGTAAGCCGGACCGAAATTACTTTACGAGGGCAAACGCTATCCCGTCCCAGCCCTTGCTGCCGACGGTCTGCAACGCCGTCGCATCCAGGCGCGGATCGGTGCCGAGCCGATCGAACAGGGTGCGTATGCCCCGCACGTCCGGATCGGTGCCGGCAGCATCCAGCACCGCGCCATCGCGCACGACGTTGTCGACCACGATGAGGCTACCAGGGCGTGAATATTTTAGGGCCCACTCGAAATAGTTCGGGTTGTTGCGTTT
>DATJOH010000379.1:0-16364 GCA_035507235.1 Acetobacteraceae bacterium | reverse complement strand
GTGCTGACGGCACGCGACGTGACCATTGCCGACAGCGGCGACGGCGTTTCGGCGCGCATCGGCGCCTTGCGCATGACGGTGGCCGTTTGGCCGCTGCTGCGGGGGCGGTTGGTGCCGCTGCATTTGCAGTTGGACGATCCGGTGGTGACGGTGCCCTGGCCGTTGCCGCACGTGCCGGCAGGTGGAGCGTTGCCGGTGGCGCGCGGGTTCGCCGCGCAGGTGGAGGGCGGCACGCTGCATCTCGGCGGGCTGGCGCCCACGGGTATCGACGCGGACATCGAGGCCGATCCGGACACGGGCGCTTTCAGGGCAACCGGTGGCGCGGCGTTGGCGGGGAATCGGGGGCGGTTCGCGGCGGTGATCGGAGCGCCTGGCGCGGATGGCGTGGCGGGGCTGTCGCTCACGCTGGAGGGCGAGGGCAAGCTGCACGGCACGGGCGCCAATTTTCATGGACGCGTGCTGGGCAACGGCGCGGTGGCTGGGGTGGCGCGGGCGAGCGGGCCGGATTTGTCGCTACTGCTGCCGGCGCCGGCGCTGCCGTGGCGCGTGGGCGGCAAGGTGACGGCGGCCGGTGGCGTTGTGCATGCGCCGGAATTGCCGGTGATGCTCGGCACCTCGCCGGGCGAGGCGGCGGTGACGTTACGCATGAAACCGGCGGCCGGCGTGGATGCCACGCTACATCTAGGCCAGTTGCCGCTGGGGCGCTGGGTGGTGGCGGCCATTGCGGGCGCGCGCCAGGTGAATATGCACCTCGATTTCAGCGCCGCGGCGGCGCGAATGCACAACGGATTGTTGCGGGATCCGCATATTGTGGTGACGGTGGCGAACGGCAGGACGCACATAGACAATGCCGCGGCGACGCTGCCGGGCGGCGCCACGATGCAGATTTCCGGCGACCTCACCAGCGAGAACGGCAAACCAGGCCTATCCGGGCCGCTGCATCTGGATGTTCCGGACACGGCCGCAACGCTGGCCTGGCTCGGGCCAAATCTGGTGTCGCCGCCGCAATATTTGCCGCAGCATGCCAGCCTGGATGCGGTGGCGCGGCTGGATGCGGCGGGTATTGCGCTGAGCGGCGCGCATGCGGTGCTGGATGGTGCTTCGATATCCGGCGAGGGCAATGTCCGGTTCGGGGCGCGGCCTGTGCTGCGTGCGTCGTTGCACATGGATGATTTTACGCCGCCGGCGTGGATGCTTGCTGCCCTGGCGCGGCCGGCGGCGCTGGCGGATGTGCTGTCCGGTTTCGACGCCGGGGTAAAACTCGCGGCGGCGCATGTGCGCCTGCCCTGGACGACGCTCGACCATGTTGCGCTGGCGGCACAGGCTGATGCGCGGGGGGTCGCGGTGCGGGATTTTGCCGCCGACGTCCTGGGCGGACATGTGAGTGCAGCCGGGCAGGTGGCACCAGGTGGGGCCGTAGCGGGTGCGACCCTGAGCCTGGATGCCGATGATGCGGCCGCATTGCCGGCTTCATGGCGCGTGCCGGTGGGGCTTTGGCAGGGGAAATTGCACCTGGCGCTGGCGGCTGCGGGGCCGCCGCGGGAAGTGGCGTTTCAGGGCCGGTGCGATCTCGGCGATCTGCTGGCCGAAACGGAAGGAACGCTGGATAGCGCGACGCAAGCCGTAACGGCGACGGTGACGTTGCGGCATCCGGGGGCACCGCGATTGCTGCAGCAATTGGGTGTGGCGGACGCCGGGCGCTGGCTGGAGCAGGGGTCCGTGGCGGTGATTGCGCACGTGACGCTGCAGCCAGGCCATGTGGTCGCGCGGGATTTTTCGGTGGCCGCCGCGACGCTCCGGCTGACGGGCGCGGGCAGCGTCGATTTCAGCGACTCCGGTCCGGTGGTGACGGGCGATATCGATGCGCCGCGACTCACGCTGCCGTCGTTCGATGTGAGGGGATCGGCGCCGCTGCCGCTGGGGGTGCTTTCCGCGTGGCAGGGGCAGGTGCATGTGACGGCGGCGCAGGTGCTTTACGATTTGCGGCCAGCCGCAACCGACGTGGCGGCGGATTTTGCGCTGAGCGGCGGCGTGCTGGCGGCGCAGCAGATCGTTGCCACGGTGAATGGCGGCCATTTGTTGGGAGCGGCGGCGCTGGCGGCGGGGGATACGCCGATGCTTTCGTTCCGGGGGGATTTACAGGGGGCGGCGCTGAGCGGGCTGAATATGCCACCGCCAATGCAATGGATGGCCGGCACGGCCGATATTTCCGTGGATGCCAGCGCCGTCGGGCATAGTCCGGCGGCGCTGCTGGCGAGCATTTCGGGCACGGCAACCGGTGCGCTGCACGAGGCGTCGCTGGCGGGCGCGGACTTGCCGCGCCTGACGTCGCTGCTGGCGGCGCGTGAGCCCGGGCTGCGGGCGGGGCTGATCGCGGCGCTGGCCGGCGGAGAGAGCGGGAAATTATCCGGCGGGTTCTCCGCGCGCCTCGATCATGGCGCCATCGAACTGACCGCGCGCGGGCTGCAAAGTGATCAGGGTGAGGCTGACATTGCCGATACGCTCGATTTGCCGGCGGCGACGGCGGCGGCAGTCTTAAGCCTGCGGCCGGCGGTCGCGGCGCCACCAACGATTTTGGTGCGGGCGTCCGGACCGTGGGGAAAAGCGCGGCGGACGGTGGACGTTGCTGACGCGTTGCGATGGGCGGGGATTGGCAAGAGGGGCGGCAGGCACGACAAGTAATTGTGACATGGCGCGCTGTTACGGAGCATGGTTTTTACTGCACGCGATCATCATATCCTTCGGCGAGGAAAGGAAGTATTTCTTTTTTTGAAAAAAAGAAACAAAAAACTTTTGATTATGTTGAGCCTAGCGGCGCTTACGGGATATTCGCCACAACGCGCCCCTTACTTCTTTTCTTCAGCGCCGCTAGGCTCAAGATAATTTTTTTGGTTCTTTTTTTCAAAAAAGAACACTTTTCCTTCTGCTTGCCTGCTTGTGTAGTGTTAGATTTAACGTTGATTGATCACACAGGTCCATGCCCAGCACGTGCGAACCGCAGGCGAACCTCGTCTACCGCGAGGTCTATGACCGTTTGCGGCGCTCCATCATGGAGGGCCGCCTGAAGGCTGGCGAACGCGTGCCTTCCGCACGGGCGCTTGCCACCCAACTTGGCGTTTCACGCGGCACGGTCGATCTCGCCTACGCGGTGCTGTCGGGGGAAGGCTTCCTGGTGGCGCGCGGGGCACGCGGCACCTTCGTGTCGCCCGCGCTGCCCCCGCGCGGTGATGCAAGGCCGAATCCCACGCCGCCAGCCGCACGCGGCACGGCACCCCACGCGACCGCGCAGCCGAAATTGCCGTTCTGGGTCGGCCTGCCCGCCATCGATCTCTTCCCGCGCAAGATTTGGTCCAGCCTGATATCGCGTCACGGCCGTGGTCTCGCGCAGGAGGATTACCGTTATCCGCTCGGCCCAGGCGACACGCGATTGCGGGAGGCCCTCGTCGCCTATCTGTCGGTCTCTCGCGGCATCGCCTGTTCGCCCGATCAGATTATCATTACTGGCGGGTATCAGGGCGCCCTCGGCCTGATCAGCCGCCTTATGCTTTCTAGCGGTGACAAGGTCTGGGTCGAAGATCCCGGCTATTTCGGTACCTGGGTGTCATTGCAGTGCGTCGGCGCAGAGCCGGTGCCGGTAAATGTTGATGCACGCGGTCTTGACGTGCAGGCGGGTCAAACCCGCGCGCCGGGCGCCACAATGTGCGTGGTCACGCCCTCGAACCAATTTCCCTTGGGCGTCGCGCTTTCATTGCCGAGACGGCTGGCGCTGCTGGATTGGGCGGCCTCTGAAGGCAAATGGATCGTGGAAGACGATTACGATAGCGAATTTTACTATGAAGGGCGTCTGCTGCCGGCGCTGAAGGCCCTCGACCACGCGGACCGGGTTTTTTACATAGGCACGTTCAGCAAAACCCTATTTCCGGGCTTGCGGCTGGGCTACGTTGTCACACCGGAGTCGGTATCAGACCGTTTCCGCGCTGCGTCCTGGGCATTGGAAGGCGGTCGCTCCAGCCTGGAACAAGTCGCGGTCGCCGATTTCATCGCCGAAGGGTATTTCGCCCGGCATTTGAAGAAAATGCGCACCAGCTACGCGGCACGCCGCGCCGCCGCGGTGAAAGCGCTGCGCCAGGAACTGGGTTCCCTCATGACGTTCGACCTCCGGCCCGGAGGACTCCACGTCATCGGGCATCTCAGTGACGATACCGACGACACGCACCTGGCGGCGCGCGCCGTCGCCGCCGGGTATCGGCCCATCGCCCTCTCATCCTTGTGCCACGAGGGGCCGCCACAAAAGGGGCTGCTGCTGGGCTTCACGAACGTCCCCGAAGCGCAATCATTGCAACTTGTACAGCAATTGCGGAGCACGCTCGGGGTATAGCCGCGGTTTCGGCACACCACGCACGATGACGGCATGGCCCATGCGTTTGCGGGATTCTTGGCCCATGAGTCGATAGCGCGTTCCACCTAATGTGCGCACGTTGAACAAATAGGCAGCATCCCAAACCGTCCGGCATCGAATGGCTCCCGGGCAGGCGATCGCGACGGCGTCGCATATGGTCTGCAGGGGCATCCCGTCCACGACGAAAATCGTGGCGCCATGAGAGGTCTTGCCCATGTCGCACGCAAAGAAACACCTGAAGAACACCAACTTCAATATGCGCATCGACCCTGAATTGAAAGCCGAGTTCGCCGCCGTCACGCAAAGTGACGACGTATCCGCTGGCCAGGCCCTGCGTAACTTCATGCGCCGCTACATATCGCGGCGCCGCAATCGGGATAAGTCCGTTTCCGACTGGGACGGTGAATTGGACAACCCGGCGTAGGGGGCCGCGACTTCCCGCAAATACCGCATGCCGTTTTTTGTCGTGGGGGCAAAATGACCAGGATCCTACCAACTTGCATTGAGAGCTACGCATCGCTAAACGAAGTCAAGCGTGAAGAAAGCAGTTCTTTTTTGAAAAAAAGAACCAAAAAACTTTTTTCTGTTTCCGGAGGCACCGATTCCACCCATTTAAACCGGCTGCTGGAAGCTAAAGTCAAGAGTTTTTTGTTTCTTTTTTTCAAAAAAGAAATACTTCCTTGCTTCGCCCGCCTATCAAGCTCTACGTGGTTTAATACAAGATATACCCGCAACAAATGCCTGATGCTAAGCGGCGCATCTGTGCTGGTGCTCTGCAATGTTGAAGCTCTCGCGGCACAGGCTTCGGGCGATACGCCGGCGCAGGTCAATCTGGCTTTGGGACAGTCCACCGTCGCGCAAACCGAAAGCGTGGTGGTCAAGGCGCGGCGGCTGCTGCTGAAGGAAAAGAACTCGCCCTCCGCCGTAACCGAACTCGGGGAACGGCAAATTGCAACCGCGGGCATCTCAGGCAGCGCGGCCTCGTTGCTGCGTCAGGCGCCTTCGGTTTACGTGTATCAGCAAGGACTGGGCGACAATGCGCCGGAACTGACGGTGCGCGGCTTGCGCGGGTTGGAAATTGCCGCCACGTTGGACGGCATTCCCACGCAGGACCTGCTGTCGCCGGGCAATTTCTACCTTTCCGACAATCTCGGCGCGCCGTTCACGCTCAGCCAGATATCTGGCGTGCATATCTATCCCGGTGTGGCTTACCCGGACAAGAACACATTCGGCACCATCGGTGGTACGATTGCGTACGACAGCAAGCGGCCGAGCAATGAGTTTTATTTCGATGTCACGGGATCGGTCGGTTCGTTTGGCACCTATAAGCAGGGCTTCGAGCTGAATAGCGGTGCCATGGATAGTTCGCTCGGCACGGGCGACAATGCGGTCAAGGTTTTGTTGAATTACTACAATTTGCAGACGCAGGGCTTCATCGACGGCACGCCCAACCGTGAAAACACCATGGAATTTGCCTTCGACAAACCTTATGATGATGGATTGTCGAAATTCCAGGCGACAGTGCTCTACAATACCGGCGACGGCCTGATCGAAAACGAACCGGTGCCGCTTCCATATCTGAACAAATACGGGCTGTTCAGCAACTACCCGACCAATCTCGTACGTGCGCAGGAGAACAATGATTATCTCACCCTCATCTTGAAGGACGACACCTACATCAACGACTACGTCAATGCTGGCGTTACGGCGTTCTACATCAACAACGACAACCGGCTGGACGATTATGGCGACATCAACCTGTTCACGCCGCCTGGCTATAACAGCGCCCTGAGCGTTGGCGGGTCCACGCCCTTCATCAACAACCCCGCCGGCTTCGGTGAAGCCGTCTATTTCGGGCCGCCGGTCGGTGGCTATTCGGGCGGCGCGCCTGGCGTTGGCGTTCCCCTGGGCATCTTTGGCAATGCACCGGGCAATATCGGCTACGGTGGACTGTTCTACGGCCGCTCCCACCCGTACAACCCATACGCCCTATATCCCGTGGGCAGCAAATATTGTCCGAAATCTCTCGCGAACGAGTATGCCGCCTACGATGCCGCGAATGCGGCCACCGGCGCCAATCTGGTGGCGCCGTGCGGCTTGAACGATCAGATCACCGGCTATACATCGGACACGTATGGCATTCAGCCGCGGGTGACGATCATCGCGCCGGAAATTTTTGGTATCGCCAACACCATCAAGCTTGGTGCCCTGATCGCGAAGGAAACCGCGCCCGCAACGGGTTCGCCGCTTGTTGGCTACACGCTCTTTGGCGGCCAGCCCAATTCGAATAATCTGTTCGGCACGCCCTCCGGCGGGGTGGAGCGTGAAATCTTCCAGGCCTATGCGCAGGACAAGGTCGATCTGCTGGACAACACGCTGCATGTGACGCCGGGGCTGACGGTCGAGGGCACGCATTCCAGCATGCGGAGCGCGGACATTTTCGGCAGCCTGGCCTCGCCGTTCTACGGCCCCAATGGTCTTGCAAATGGCGGCACCGACCTCGATCAGTACGGCTATTACAAGGCCACGAAGTGGGATCGCGAGTATCTGCCGTTCTTCAACGTCAGCTATGATTTTGATCAAATTCTGCCGTCGCTGAAGGGCTTGTCTGCCTATGGCAGCTTCGGCGATTCCGCGCTGTTCGCGCCGGTGGGCGATTTCGGTCCCAACCGCATCGGTCCGCCACCCTACGCGTCCATTGTGCACATGTATGAGGGCGGCATAAAATACAACACGCCCACCCTGCTGCTGGCCGCCGATTATTTCTACCAGAAGATCGATCGTGATTTCGGCTTTTTCGAGTTCCAGTCCGGACCGCAGAACGGTCTCGAGGATTACTCAAATTTCGGCCAGCGCGAAACCAAGGGTGTGGAAGCGAGTGTCGCCTGGCAGGTGACGCCGCAGCTGCAGTTGTTTGGCAATATGTCGCACAACCTCGCGAAATACCTGACGAATGGTTTTGCATTTGTGACGGTAGCCCAGGATCAGTACGGCGTCGCTTTCAAGGGCGCGCCGGTGACCGGCATACCGGACTGGCTTTCCAACTTCGGCGTCGATTACGCCGTCAAGAGCACATTCATGGATTCCGATGCGCTGGATATCCGCTTCGCCGGCGCCTATACCGGTCATCAGAATACGACTTACGACCTTGGCCCCGAGGATTATCTGAAGGTGCCCAGTTTCGTGGCCCTTGCGCCCCTGGATTTTAATGGTTGTCCTGGAAATCCAGGCACGACCGGAAGCTGTCTCGCGTATACCCGTTATAATCAAATCACCGGCGCGACGGTGTACGATCCGCACGGCGGCATCAATCCCTTCGTCGTATTCAACCTGGACATGAACTATAAGATGCCGACGCCGCAATTGCCCGTGCTCAAGAGCGTTACGTTCGACCTCAATATCCAAAACCTGTTCGATCAGCGCTATTTCCAATATTTCTACAAGCAGATTTCACCGAGCGCTTGCGGCACGATCAAAAGCGGTCCGTTTGTCGGTTTGCCCGCGAACAATTATTCCTGCACGCCGGAATATGGCGACGCCATTCCCGGTCAGCCGTTCAGCGTGTTTTTTACCGCCACCGCGCGCTTCTAGGGAGACATGGACTTATTTACAGAAGCAAGCCCAACTCTGGCATCATACGGTCAGAGGATAAATTTTGGCTACCGTGTCTATGGTGCCGGCATCATGGCGTTGGGAGTTGTATGCCTCGCGTCGCGAAACTTCATCCTGAGCCAGTTGCTGCCTGACAATTTCTCCCACCGCATCGCCCTGGCTTACGTCGGCGCGGCGTTCACGCTCGTCGCTGGTGCAGCCATTGAATGGCGCCGCGCCATGCCGTGGGCCGCGGCCGCGCTCACCGTTTTCTACGCCCTCATTGTCCTCATCGCGATCGATGTCCATTTCATGTTCGTCAACTATGCGGAATACGGCACATATAGCAACGTTGCCGAGGAACTGGCAATCACCGCGGCCGCCCTGATACTCGCCGCCGGTAGCCTGAAAATCGCCGCCGCGTGGGCTCAGCGCCTGACGCGCCTTGGCCAGGTAATATTTGGCGTGTGCGCGGTGCTATTCGGCGGCGCGCATTTTTTCTATGTGAACCTCACTGTCCCCCTCGTTCCAAAATTCCTGCCGCCGTCGCAAGAGTTCTGGGCCTATGCCACCGGTATCTTTCACATCGCCGGCGGCATTGCGATTATCACCGGCGTGCGGGCGCGCCTGGCCGCTATCCTGCTCACCGCCATGTATGCGTCCTTCACACCACTCGTGCACCTGCCGTTGCTGTTCGGTTCTCCCACCAATCATTTCTACTGGTCGGAAAACGCCATCAACCTCGCGTTGACCGGCGCTGCCTGGGTTGTTGCCGATTCACTGCGCCGGCGCTGGATGCTCACGTAGCCAGGTGGTGGTTTCCTGCGCGACCCGATCGAGCACATTGCCCTGCGTCAAATCGAGATCGAGAGCATGAAGGCCCCAGCCGCCGGGATCGTCGCCGGCGCCGTCGCGAATTGCGATACGCAACCATCTGGCAAACCGGCTCGGCTCGATGGTGACACGCAGGACATTGCCCTGTGCGTCGGCGACGCAGCGCGCGGACAGCTGGCCCTCCACATCGATCCAGGGCGGATCAGTGGCGGGCGCGGATCGGGGCTTTGGAAAGAACGCTTTCAATTCGCCCGGCCCAGTGCCGGGTGAGGCGGGGCTGGCGCAAGCAGCCATTAACGGCGCGGCCGGCGCGTGCCCGAATACGCGATTGGACGAGGTGTCGTCGGCGAGATAGCTGCTCCAGACATATACGCACCCGGTCTGCGATTGATCGGTGCAAAGCGGAATGTGTTTGAACGCGCCACCGGATGTGGAATTTTTGGCAACCGGTAGCGACAGGGCGCCAGCCAGGAAAGCGGCGACAAGCAGCCGCTGATCCTTCTGCCCATCGATCTGTTCGGCCAGCAACCGTTGCAGCAAAATGGTGCCTTGGCTGTGGCCGATCAGCACGACGCCGCGGCCGTGATTGTCGTGGGCCAGATACCATTTCCACGCCGCGACCACGTCGGCATAGGGGCCAGTCCAATCTGGCGTGCGGTGAGCCGCCAGCACGGCGGATAAACCGGGGTCGGTAAGCTGGCGATAAATCGGCGCGAACAGCCGGCAGCGCGACCTTAGCCGCCCCACCTGGGTGCGCGCGGCATCGGCGATCTCGGGCGCCAGGCGCAGATCGCTATATGGCCCTGGTTCAGGCGAAACAGTTGGATAGATATAGAAGCAATCGATGGGCGGGTCCGCCAAGGGCTGGAATTTCCGCGGCGTCCGCGTGCCGTCCGCCGTAACGACGATGGCATCGAGGCGGCCTGTACAGGCGCCTTCGTCGCCGGGTCGGCAAACCCAGTTGGCTTGCTGCCCGTACTCCACCGGTGGGTTGGCAGGTTTTGCCCGGGCGTCGGGGGCCGCGGCGGTTACCGCGCAGAGGAAAGCAAACATCCGCCTTGGAAAAGTGAGTTTCATGCAGTCTCATCGCTGTAGGCAGTATGAGTTCAATCCAAATTCCAACGCTCTATCGAAGCACCAGTCTATCTCACGTTGAAGTTCGCCAAGGATCGGCTGGTTCTGATATTTGGTGAGAAACTCCTGAGATGGCGACTTGCGTGGAGGCAAGAAGCATTCTGCGATTGGATTTATGCTGTGTGCGGCCCCTGCGGCGTGACTTGACCAGGTGTGGCGTCGTACGGTTGACATAGGCTTGTCTCTTTGGGGCCAGGTCGCTTGTCCGGTGCATCGACCCCTGTGCAAGCCCGTGCGCGGCGCTGGCATCCAGCGCTGGTGTTTACCGTATGCGTACTGGCGCTGCTCGCCGGCGCGGTGTTTGTGCTGTCGCTGGATAAGGGCTTCACCTATCGCAGAAACCCGGAGACCGACAATGCGTATGTCGGTGGCGACGTCACCCAGATCAGCGCCCGTGTCCCAGGCTATCTGACAAGCCTGCCGATCGCGGATAATCAGCCAGTTCACGCCGGCGATCTGATCGCCACCATCGAGGATGACGATTATCGCGCCAAACGCGACCAGGCGCGTGCCGCATTGCTCGCCGCCCGCGCGCGGCTTGATGGCATCGATGCGGAACAGGCGGTGCTGCTGGCGCAAATCGAACAAACCCGCAGCTTGGTGCGGGGATCAATCGCCGCGACGACAGGCACAAGACCGGAACTCGCGCGCCAGGAAATCCTGATCCATACCGATGTGGGCGTGCGCCGCGCCCTGGATGTCGCAATCGCCGACCAGAAGCGCGATGTCGCCGCGGTAGCAGCTTCGGACGCGCAACTTTTGGTGCGGCAGCGTCAGGTTGCAACCCTGGACGCGCAACGGCGCGCCGCGGAAGCCGCCGTCGCGGCACGCGAGGCGGATCTCGCCCTGGCCGAGCTCAATCTGGGCTGGACACGGATCGTCGCGCCAGTGGACGGTACGCTCGGCGCGCGCCGCGTCCGCATTGGCGATCTGCTCGCCCCCGGCACGCACGTGGTCAGCCTTACGCCGCTCGACACGGTGTGGGTGGACGCCAATTTCACCGAGCGACAGATGCCGAATATTCGCATTGGCCAGCCGGCGCGGCTGCGGCTCGATACATTTCCCCACCAGATTCTCGCGGGCCGGGTGATCGGGA
The DNA here is from genome assembly GCA_035507235.1 of Acetobacteraceae bacterium. Taxonomy (GTDB): domain Bacteria; phylum Pseudomonadota; class Alphaproteobacteria; order Acetobacterales; family Acetobacteraceae; genus CAJCIS01. Next base: position 5,310 of record DATJOH010000379.1, on the reverse strand, counting down.
TTTCGCCGCTGACCGGCGGACGGCTGAGCGCCGTGGTGCCGGATAATACCACGGGGAATTTCACCAAGGTGCCGGCGCGCGTGCCAGTGCGCATCGCGATATTGTGGGACGAAAGCGGCCGCGCTGCGCGATTGCGCGGCTTGGTGCGCCCGGGCATGTCGGCCGTGGCGACAGTGCTGACCGGGACCGCGCGCTGATGCGCAATGCCCTGATCCGTGCCGTGGTCGCAGCTTTGCTGTTGCTGGGCGCGACGGCCTACGTGGTGGATTGGAACGCGCTCGTCGCGTTCGGTGGCGTGCGGCAGACCAATGACGCAGCGCTGGACGGCGATCCGACGCAATTGAAGGCGCGGGTGGCCGGCTATCTCGCGCAGGTGCCGGCGCAGGATTACCAGCGGGTCCGTCGTGGCGCGCTGCTCTACGCCATTGATGATCGCGATTACCGTGCGCGCGTTGCCCTGGCGCGCGCCAACGTGGCGCAAGGCGAGGCGGCGGTTGCCGCGGCGGAGGCGCAGCTTGCCCAGCAGACGGCGCAGATCGAGGTGGCGCGGGCCAACGTCGCTGGCGCCGACGCCGAGGCGCAGCAGGCGCGACTGGAGCGGGGGCGCCAGGACGCGCTGCGGCACACGGAATCCTATCTTGCGCGCGACTGGGAGAATGCGGTCGCGATCGATGGCCAGCGTCAGGCGGTCGCCGCCGGCGCGCGGCGCGCCTTGGCCGCCGAGCAGGCGCGCATCGGCGAATTGCAGGCGGACGTGGCGGATCAGCGCGCCTTGCTGGCGGGGGCGCGGGCGGCCCTGGCGCTGGCCGAGGTGGATTTGAACTATACGCGCGTCGCGGCGCCGTTCGACGGTGTTACCACGGCGCGGCTGGTACGCCTGGGTGATTACGTGGCACCAGGCACGGCGCTGATCAGTGTCGTGCCGTTGCGCGGAGCCTGGGCGGTGGCAAATTACCGGGAAGTTCAGGTGACCCGCATGCGACCAGGGCAGCCGGCGCGGGTGTTCGTGGACGCCATTCCGGGCGTGGTTTTCACCGGCCATGTGGATAGTCTGGAGCCGGACACGCAGGCGCAGGCCTCGCTGCTGCCGCCGGACCGGGCAGCCGGCAGCTTTACCAAGATCGAGCAGCGCGTGCCGGTGAAAGTGGTGCTCGATCCGCGGCCGGCGTTCGACGCGCGGCTGCTGCCGGGGCTGTCGGCTGAAGTGTCCATCGATACCGCCGGGGCGCCGCGATGAGCTGGCTTGCGCCGCAGGTTGTCGATCCGCCGCGCGGCCCGGATGGGCGCGCGCAGGGGCCGCCACCGATTACCACGCGCCTGGCGCTCGGATTGCTGGGCGCCGTGCTGGGCAGCTTCATGTCCAATCTTGCAACGAGGTTGACGACGTTCTCGCTGGCCGATCTCCGCGGCGGGGTCGGCTATGGCGTCGACGAGGCGGCCTGGGTTTCGTCCGCCTACAATATCGCGGAAATCGCGGTCGTGCCGCTGACGCCCTGGCTCGCGGGTATTATTTCGCAGCGCCGCGCGGTGGCGGGCTCGGTTGTTCTGCTGACGCTGGCGGGCGCGCTGTGTCCCTGGGCGGCGGACCAGGGCTATGTCTGGCTGGTCGCGATGCGCTTCCTGCAGGGGCTGGGCGGCGGCGCGCTGATTCCGCTGCTGCTAGGCATATTGCTGCGCCATACGCCGCTGCATCAGCGGATTTATGGGCTTACGTTTTATGCACTGGTGACAGTGAGCACGCCGCTCATTTCGGAATCGCTGGCCGGCGAACTGACCGACGTCGTGCATTGGCAATCGATTTTTTATATGTGCGGCCTGATAGGGCCCATAGCGCTCGGGCTGGTGCTGTTCGGCTTGCCGGTGGAACCGGTGAAGCCCGAGGTTTTCCGCGGCGCCGACTATATCGGCATGTTTCTCATGGTGATCTCCGCGTCGCTGTTCACGGCGGCCCTGGACGAGGGACAGCGGCTGGACTGGTTTTCCTCGGCGTTCATCGTTTCGCTGTTCGCGGGCGGGATCGTGACATTGGTCGCTTTTGTCACGGTGGAGCTTTACCGCAAGGCGCCGCTCGTCAATCTGCGGCTGCTGCTGCGGCGCAATTTCACCGGCGGCCTGATTACGATTTTCGTGTTCGCGACGGCGACGCTGGGGACGAGCCTGGTGCTGCCGCAATATGGCATACAGGTGCGCGGATTCCGCGAATTGCAGGTGGGCAATATCCTGCTTTGGGCAACGCCGGCGCAATTGCTGGCCTGCGCGGCGGCGCCGTTTCTGCTGTGCGTGCTGGAAACCCGCATTGTGCTTGCGCTGGGATTATTCATGGTCGCCATGGGCGCGCGGCTTGCCACGTTTGCCGACAGTGACTGGGTGCGTCCGGATATATTGCCGTCGCATATATTGCAGGCATGCGGGCAGCCGCTGATCATGGTGGCGCTGGTGGTGATGACCACCTCCACGTTGCAGATGACCGATGCGCTTTCGGGGGCGACGCTGTTCAACGTGGTACGAACGCTGGCGGGCAGCGTCGGCGCCGCGACGATCGGGGGCATTCTGGTGGTACGCGAACGGGTGCATTCCAATATGATCGTGGATCATCTGGTGGCGGGCGGGCCGGCGATCGCGCAGGCGCCGTCGGTGGGGGCGCTGGCGGGGGCGGTGCGGCGGCAGGCCACGACGATGGCGGTGGCCGATGCGTTCGGCTGGATCGGCATGGTCATGCTGGGCGGCATGCTGTTCCTGCTTGTGGCGAACGAAACAAAATTGTTTCGTGCGCCGGCGCCATGATGGTGGCGCGGCGAGGCATCCGGGGGCTGTTGATTATATTTCCGGTGGCATGCTGGGCCTGGCCCGCCGGCGCGGCTGAGGGGCCGTTCGATGCGGCGCTGAGCCAGGCGTATCTTTATAATCCGCAATTGCAGGAGGCGCGGCAGCAATTGCGCGAGACCGACGAGGGCGTGCCCAAAGCGCTTTCCGGCTGGCGCCCGCGTGTGACGATCGAAGGGTATATCGGCGTCTCGGGGCAGTGGGACAGCATGGACCCGACGCATCAGCCGGAGCGGCGGGTGCCGCAGGAATCTGTTCTGTCGATTACGCAACCGATTTATACCGGCGGGCGCGTGCATGCGCAGGTGGGCCAGGCGGATGCGCTGGTGGCGGCCGAACGGGCCGGGCTGCAGGCGACCGAGGCGGCGGTGCTGCTGGCCGCGGCCACCGCGTATCTGGATGTAGCGCGCGACCAGCGCATCGTCGATTTGAACCGTAACGAGGAAACCGTGCTGGAACGGACGCTGCACGCCAGCGACCAGGAACTGGCGGCCGGCGCCGTGACGCAAACGGATGTCGCGCAGGCGCGGGCGCGGCTGGCGGACCAGCGCGCGCGGACGGCGCAGGCGGTGGCCTCGCTCGGCGCGTCGCGCGCTGCCTATGAGCAGCAGATCGGCAAGCCGCCCGGGGCCGCGCCATTGCCAGATGCGGCGGTGGTTGTGCCGGCAAACCTCGATGCGGCGCTGGCGCTGGTGCCGGCGAATTTCGATGTGGTGCAATCCCGCGCGGCGCAGGACGCGGCGCGGCAGGGCATCGATATCGCGCGTGCCGGGTTGCGGCCCCGGCTATCGATGGAATTTCATGCCGGGCGGGTGAAGGAAACCGACGTGCAGTTTCCGCACCAGCGCGATGATATTGTCGAAACGACGGTGCAGTTGACAATTCCGCTGTACCAGGGCGGCGAGGACGCGGCGGAAATCCGGCAGGCGAAGGAGGAAGCGGCGCGCAGCCTGCTGCAGGTTGATGTTGTTGTGCGGCGGGCGCGCGCGGACATCAAGGAGGCGTGGGCAGCGCTGGAAGGCGCGCGCACGCGGGTGGCGGAATATCAGACGTCGCTGGCCGCGAACGGGGTGGCCGAACGCGGCGTGGCGCGGCAACAATCGGTGGGCGAACGCACGCTGATCGAAGTGCTCAACGCGCAGCAGGAACAGTTGGCGGCGGAGGTGAATCTGGTGACCGCCGAACGGGACAATATGGTGGCCGGCCTGCAGGTGGAGGCGGCGACGGGATCGCTGAGCGCGCGGCAACTGGGGCTGGACGTGCCGCTGTACGATCCGCTGGCGCATTATGCGGCGACGCGGGACCGGTGGTATGGTACGGATCCGGCGCCGTAATCAACGTTACCATGGGAGGCGCGATCATGCCGGATAGACATAGTGTGGACGCGTTCGTTGCTCAGGTGGTTGCGGGGGACCATGTGGGCGCCATACGCGACTGGTATCATGAGGATGCGTGGATGCAGGAGAACCAGGCAACGCCCATCCCAGGTGGCCGGGAAGGGCTGATGCAGCGGGAGGCGGCGATGCTGGCGCGGAGCCAGTCGGTAACGACCGAACTGATTGGCGGGCCGGCGATCGCGGGGGACGAGGTGGCGATCCGCTGGCGGTTCAGCTTCGTGTTCAAGGACGGCGGCAAAATGCAGCAGGAAGAGGTGGCGTGGCAGAGGTGGCGCGGGGAGAAGATTGCGACGGAAACGTTTTTCTATGATCCGGCGCAGCGGGGGTGAGGGCGGCGAAGAGGAAGTGAAGAACTTCTTTTTTGAAAAAAAGAAGCAAAAAACTTTTGCTTATTATGGGGTGCGTGGGGTGATGCGGGCGAAACAGATAAAAGTCTTTTGGTTCTTTTCTTCAGAAAAGAACAAAAAAACGCGTGGCGTTCCCGCATTGCGCTCGGCAATGCAGGCCTCGCGCGTTTTATTATGGAAACGTCATGAAGGGACGGGGATTTCCGCGGCGAGGGCGCGGAAGGCGGGATCGCGGGCGAGCTTACGGCGCTGGGCGCGATCGAGATGGATGCCGGATGCGGCGCAAACGCGCAGCAGAAGATCGGGGATGTCGATGAGCTGGTGCGGCGCGGCGGCGAGGGCGGATTCGAGTTGTTCGAGGCCTGCGCGCAGGAGTTTTTCGCCGTGCGGGTGATTGCGGGTGACGGTGCGGAGCGCCTGGCGGACGGGCTCGGGGTCGCATGCGGGCGCGTCGGCGCGGGGCGCGCGCGCCGGCGCGAGCGGGAGGCCGGCGAGGAGGCGGGATTCCTTGGTGATGCAGTCCAGCACGATTCGGGCGGCGCGGGTGAAGAGGGTGCCGGGGTCGGGCTGTTTGCGCGTAGTGGCGGTGGTTTCGGGTTTTGGCGGCGGCTGGGAAGTGAGGGCCTCGTATTGTTCGACGGCGCGGCGGGCCATGCGCATGGCGCAGGCGGCGAGATCCGCGAGCACCTGGAGAGGGTCGAGGGTCGGGTCATCGACGTTGGGCAGGGCGCAGGCGTTCATTC
>DATJOH010000378.1:0-2466 GCA_035507235.1 Acetobacteraceae bacterium | reverse complement strand
GAAGCCGCCGTACAGGCGGTCCAGCGCCGCGCGCCACGGCAGTTCCCCTTGACCCGCCAGCAAGGTTTCGCCGGCGACGGCGTCGTGCCCCACTCCGAGGGCAGGACATTCGTCTTGCAATTTCTGCAGCGCGCCGGAAAGCCGCACATCGTCCTTCCGATCCTTCGCCGCGATCGCCATAGCGTGCACTGGCTCCGGCGCCGCCGGCACGGCGAGCGCGCACCCGCCGGCCTCACCCAGAATGCCGCCGGTGGTCGCTTCCAGGCGGCCAAGTGCCACCACATCGCCGGCGCCGGCCTCCGCCACGCGCGCCGCCTCGCCGCCGGGATTTTTCGTGACACCGCCCACCCGCGTGCCGTTGAGCAGCACGCCGTCCTTCACGCAGCCGCGCCAGATGCGTGCCCACGACACCTTGCCGCCCTGGCCGGCATGCAGGGTGTGAAACACCTGCGCCAGCGGCCCGCCCTCCGGCGCTATGCCGCGTCGCAACGCGGTCTCCGCCGCCGCCGGCGTGTCGTGGCGCAGCGCTTTCCACAGACGGAATACCCCCCAGCCGCGATCGGCGGCGCCGAACAGCACGCCGGCCACCAGCCGTTCCGCTTGCTCCTGGCGCAGGCGGGAAAATATCTCCGCCGAACTGATTGTCTGGTCTTCGAGGAATTTCTCGAGCAGCGCGTCGTCGTGATCAGCCAGCACTTCCACGAGGCCCGCCCGCGCCTCCGCCTCGCGCGCCGCCAATTCCCGGGGTGCCGCGCGATGTTCCGCCTCCGCGCCATACTGGTAGGCGCGTTCGCTGATCACGTCGACAAACCCCGTGACCTGTTCACCCTGTCGTATCGGAATTTCGCGCTGCACCAGGGGGCATGGCGCATGCGCCTGCAAGGCGACCACGGTATCGCGCACCGGCCCGGCCAGGGCATCCACGTGATTGATGAACACCACGAACGGCAACCCGAGCTCGCCGATTTGATGCAGCAACGGCGCCGCCGTGATGGCCCGCGCCGGGTCCGGTTCCACCACCAGCAGCGCCAGGTCCGCCACCGACAGGCAATGCGCCGCCGCACACGCCATTTCCACCGAGCCGGGACAGTCGATCAGCGCCCACGGCTCATCCATGAAGCTGGTATGCGCCACATGCGGTTCGTGGCCGCCCCGCGGCGCCCCGCGCGCCAGCGGCGTGCCGGAGGCCGCCAGCATGGCCTCGAACAAGGTCGATTTGCCGGTGCCAAACGGCCCCACGATCGCAACCGTGCGCGGACCGGACGGACTATGCACCATGGACGTGGCCTCCTTGGGGCTTCTTGTCCGGCCAGCTTAGGGCACGGGAGAAGAAAGGCCAGGGGGGCTCCTACTGCTCCTGCGCCTGGATTGCCGCGGCGGGCGGGCGCCAGAACGCCTCGGTGACGGCGTTGGCCAGGCCGATGAACTGCATCTGCACCCAGTCCAGGAACTCGTGCAGGCCGCGCGCCAGGATCTGCTCGATGGTCTGATCCAACAGCGCCGCGCGGATTTCCGGCAGCCGTTCCAGTGCCGCATACGCGCCGCGCAATCCGTAGCCTGAGCCAAGCTGCGTCAAATAAAGCTCGATCTGATGCACGCTGGTGACAACCGATCTGGGAAACGAATGGTTTAGCAGCAGGAAGCCGGCGACCAGCCCCGGCGTCATGCCGCTCGGATAGACGCGCCGAAACGCGTGATAGCCGGAAGCGGCGCGCAGCAGGGCGTGCCATTGGCTGGTATCCTGGGCACCGCCCACGTCGCGCGGCGAGGGCAGCAGCATGTGGTATTTTACGTCCACCAGCCGTGACGTCTGGTCACCACGCTCCAGGTGTTTGCCGATATTGTAGAAAACCCAGGCCTGGTCGCGAAAGAACGTGCCTTCGCAAATGCCCGTGTGGGTCTGGCAAGCTTCTTTCAGAAAGACGCAGATTTGCGACACGCGCGATGGGCGTGCGTCGCCCGGCGTCAATTGCCGCACACGGTTGTGAAACACGTTGATCTGCGTCCACATTTCCGTGGAAATCAACGGCCGCAAGGTGCGCGCGTTCTCCCGCGCGGCGAACAGCGAGGATATGATGGAACTGGGATTCTCTCGGTCCGTCAGATAAAAATGCAGCACGTTCTCCGCCGTTGCGGTGCCGTGCAATTCCTTGAAACGTTTCTCGTCGGCGTTGATATTCACCACGGATTGCCAACTGGTCTGATCCGCGCCGTGCCGCATGAAGGTATCGGTCACGTCCAGGATGCGCGCCAGATTCTCCACCCGCTCCATGTAGCGCGCCAGCCAGAAAATGCTTTCGGCATAGCGGGACAGCAGCAGCGAATTGCCGCGTGCCAGGGCAATGCCGCTCATTCCAGCACCCATGTGTCTTTGGAGCCGCCGCCCTGCGAGGAATTGACCACCAACGATCCGGCCCGCAGCGCCACTCGCGTCAATCCCCCGGGTAACACCCAGGTGTCCTTTCC
>DATJOH010000377.1:0-2363 GCA_035507235.1 Acetobacteraceae bacterium | reverse complement strand
CCTTGTTTGACGTCACCCGCCAACGCGCCCGGATTGCGGCGGAAATTGATCTTCCGGAAACGTTGCCCGCGACCCAGTTGTCTGCCCGGCAGAGCCCGCGCTTGAACCGGGCCGCACGCATGTTGTTGTACGCAGCGCACGAAGCGTGGGGGCAAGCCGGCTGGATATCGGGCGCTGAGAACGTGCCCACCGTGCTCGGAACGACCGGCGGCGAAATGTCGCTGGGCCAGGCCTACCTTCGCCAGGCCATTGCCACCCCGCGCCATCTAAAGAACCAGGCCACCCGCGTGGCACATTATCAGGTGCAACGGCAGGCATTAAATCTATGCGATGCCTTCGGCTACCAAGGTCCCATTTTCATCGTTACCAACGCCTGCGCCTCCGGCGCAAATGCAATCGGCCAAGCCTGGCAACTGTTACGGCGCGGGCATGCCGAGCGCGCCGTGGCGGGCGGTTACGATGCGCTTTGCCAGTTGACGTTTGCCGGTTTCGATTCTCTCCAGGCACTGTCGCCGACGCCATGCCGGCCCTTTGACGCGCAGCGCGACGGTTTGTCGCTGGGCGAAGGGGCAGCGGTGCTCACGCTGGAAACACTTGACCACGCGCACCGGCGCAACGCGAAAATTTTGGGCGAAATCATCGGTTACGGCGCGGTCACGGACGTGCATCATCTCACGCAGCCGCATCCGGAAGGCAACGCCGCGGCGGCGGCCATGACCGCCGCGTGCGCCGCGGCGGGTGTTACGCCGGTGCAGATTGATTACGTGAACGCCCACGGCACAGCCACCCAACAAAATGACGCCACCGAAGCGTTGGCCATCAACCGCTGGGCGGGCGAACGCGCCGCGACCCTGTCAGTGAGTTCCACGAAGGCCGGCATCGGCCATTTGCTGGGAGCGGCTGGGGCGGTGGAGGCGGTCGTATGCCTGATGTCCTTGAGCGAGCAATGGCTGCCGCCGCAAACCGGTTTCGGAAATCCGGATCCCGCGTGCCGCTTTCAAATTGTGCGAAAACCGGCCGACACCAAATTGAATGTGGCGCTTTCGAATTCATTTGGATTTGGCGGCGCGAATGCCACCCTCATATTTCGGAGGTGGACATGAGCCGCATTTTTGTGCACGGCTGCGGCGCGGTGTCCCCGGCGGGATGGGGAGTGCCCGCCTTGAACGCGGCGATCGAACGGGGAATTCCCTTGCCCACCCAAACGCTGGCGCGTCCCGGCTGGGAAAAGCCGTTGCAGGTGCGCCCGGTTCCTCCACCGCCGGCGCGCCCGGTGTATCTCGCTCATCCGCGGCTGCGCCGGGCCAGCACGATGGCGCAACATACCGTCGCCGCCGCCCTGGAAGCGCTGGGCGAGGACACGACGCGGGTGCAAGCGGGCCAACTGCGGGTGGCGGTTATCGTAAGCATGTTGGCCGGATGTGTGGCGTACACGCGGCGGTTTTACGAAGAGGTCATGCGCGACGCGGCCACGGCCAGTCCGCTGATTTTTCCCGAAACCGTCTTTAACGCGCCGGCCAGCCACCTGGCGGCGTTCCTCGGCACGACGGCCATCAATTACACGCTGGTAGGCGACGAAGGCACGTTTTTGCAGGGAGTCGCGCTCGGGGCGGACTGGCTGGATGAAGGGCTGGCCGACGGATGCCTGGTGACAGGCGTCGAGGAAATGGACTGGATCGTCGCGGATGCCGTGCGTCTTTTCCGGCGCGATGTCAATTACAGCAGCGGCGCGGGGGCGATTTACTTGAAGAAGGAGCCGGCGCCGGTGGAATTGGCAGTGGTTACGGATTCGTTTTTGTTCACGCAAAAGCAGAGCCGCGCCCAGGCCGTGCGAAAGATGCGGGCGCAGTTGCAGCAGGGCTCGCCTGAAGAATTGCTTTGTGAGGGCGATGCCGGCAATGCTGCATGGCCGGACTGGCCGGGCGCGCGCCTTTCCTTTAAAACTATTTTCGGCGAAGCGTTGCTCGCCTCCGCAGCATGGCAGTGCGTGGCGGCGGCCGATGCGGTGCGGCAGGAAAAATTCGAGGCGGCCACAGTCAGCATTGTAGGCGCAAACCAGCAGGCAATTGGGGCGCGAATAGAGGCGGCGGAATTGTCGTGATCCGCCTAGCGTGCGGCGGGCCGAAGATAGCGAATGAGATTCGTGGTGTCCCCATGACCGATTTCCTTCACCAGCGCCGCGATGGCGGACGCAACATCCGTCGGGACGTTTGGTTTGACCGTATTTTCGTCGGCAAAGATGACGCCCGAATGTGGGCGTTCTTCAGCCGCCCAAAGGCGAAGCAAATCGGCAACCGTGGCTTGGTCATAAGTGAGAAATACCCGCCGCTCTTCATGGCATGCCGCGAGGATTTCATCATCAA
>DATJOH010000376.1:0-5909 GCA_035507235.1 Acetobacteraceae bacterium | reverse complement strand
ATGGTGGTATCCGGCCGGTCGGGGCTTTTGCGTGGCGCCAGGGCGGCGGAGACGGCGGTGTCCCACATCACTTCATGATGGCCGGTGTCGGAACTGGCCGCCGGCGTCGCGTCCACCGGCCGCACGGCCAGTGACAGCTAGCCCAGCCGCGCCGCCACATTCACGCGCTCGGCGTCCCGCGGGGTTACTTCCAGGGTAACCGTCCGCGACGCCGCGTCCGCGCTGCTGCTCGCGTTCCCGCCTTGCACCAGTTGCTGATCGATGGCGATCACCCGCACATCCTTCAGCACGGTCTCGGCCGCGACGTGCTGGCGCCCGGCATCACCCGGATCGGGCACTTGCTCGGTCAAGATCAGATCCACATGGTCGCCCGGCCAGATCAGGCCGGCGGTGCCCGACACCGCGTCCACGCCCACCGACGTCGCGCGATAGCCTGGGGTCAGCACGGCCGCCAGAAAGCCGTGGTCGCCGGGACGCATCACGTCCGCCGGCAGCACCACCTGGTATTGCAACAGGGTGTGGCGCACCATGGCACCGAATAACGCCGCGCGCGCCTGCGGGCTGTCTAGCCGGGCGCCGGCGGGCACGTCGGCCACGGGCATCTCGCGCGCCGCGATATCGTCTGGCTTCAGCAGCGACCCTACACGCAGCGTGCTGGCGGCCGCGAGAACCGCGACCTGTGGGATAACCGGCGCCGGCGCCGCCGGCGGATGCAGGGTGCTCCAGGCAACGAAGCTGAACACCAGGAGCCCGGCGCCCATGAACATGAACAGCATCATACGCAGCATCGTTTTCCCCCCACCCACCGGGTCCATTCATGGACCACGGGCAAGCGTTCATCCTGCAGCGAGGTGAATTGAGCCACGCACCGCGCCACGGCAAGCGCGTTACGCAGCTCCAACAATTTCTCGAACTCGCCCGCTGGACGGAGGATTACCGTACTTTTTGCAAACGAGGCTTAACATGTAGGTTAACTACTGGAAACCCGGCCTTCCTGCAACGCCGCCCGCGGGAAGTCTATCGCCGCATTACCGCCGCGATCGCATTGGCGAGCCGTTCTTCATCGTACGGTTTGCGCAACACCGAAGCCGCCGCCAGCACGCTGGCGTCAACGGCGCCCTCGGCAATATCGCCGGTGGCGAACACGATGCGCAAATTGGGATGCGCGGCGACCGCCTTCGCCGCCAGTTCGCCGCCTTGCATGTCCGGCAAACGTATGTCCGTCACCATGACGGCGAAATTCTCGCTTTCCAGCAGCGATAGTGCCTCGCCGGCACTTGCCGCCTCCACCGCGCGGTGACCGAGCGTCTCCAGCATGTCGACCGTCGCCAACGCAATGATCGGATCATCCTCGACTACGAGAACGCGCAACGAAATCCCCAGCGGCGCGCCGCCCTGCCGAGTTTCGCCCGCCGGCGCCGCCTGCCCACGCATCGCCGCGTTGCGCGCTTCCTGCGTGCGCAGCACCTGCCGCAACTTGCGCGCCAGCGCGTCGCGCGTGTACGGCTTGCTGAGCAGATCCACGCCCTCATCCAGCCGCCCACCATGCACGATGGCATTGTCGGTATAGCCGGAAGTGAAACATATGGCGATCCGCGGCAGCCGCTCTCGTGTCGTGCGCGCGAGTTCCGTACTGCGCATCGGCCCCGGCATCACCACATCGGTGAACAGCACATCGATCGGCACGCCGCTTTCCACGATCGCCAGCGCGCTTTGCGCGTCCTTGGCCTTCAGCACGCGATAGCCAAGTTCAAGCAGCATATCGACAACCGTGCCGCGCACATCCTCGTCGTCTTCCACCACCAAAACCGTTTCGGTGCCGCCGGCCTCCGGCCCGGTATCCGCCACCGCCTCGATATCCTCCTGCTGGCGGGCCCGCGGCAAATAGATGCGCACCGTCGTGCCGTAACCAACCTCGCTATAAATTTTCACATGCCCGGCCGACTGTTTCACAAACCCATACACCATGCTGAGGCCGAGGCCGGTTCCCTCGCCTTCCTTCTTCGTTGTGAAGAACGGCTCGAACACACGCTCCATGATCTCCGGTTTCATGCCGCATCCGGTATCGGTCACCGCCAGCACAACATATTGGCCGGCGCTTACTTCGGCATGGCTGCTCGCATAGGCATCGTCGAGATAGGCATTGCCCACTTCTATGGTCAGCTTGCCACGCCCTTCCATGGCATCGCGCGCGTTGATGGCAAGGTTGAGCAAGGCATTTTCCACCTGCACCGCATCCACGAAGGTATTCCACAGGCCGGCGGATATAACGGTTTCAATCTCGATGCCATCGCCGAGCGTGCGGCGCAGCATGTCATCGATGCCGCGTATCAGGCGCGCCAGATTCACCACTTTCGGCGCCAGCGGCTGGCGCCGTGCGAAGGCAAGCAGTTGCGCCGCCAGCTTGGCGCCACGCGTCACCGCCGAAATCGCCGTTTGCAGGCGCCGCGCCGATGTCGGGTCACCGGCAAAATCCCGCATCAGCGGTTGCAAACTGCCGGTCAGCACCTGCAGCACATTGTTGAAATCATGTGCGACGCCGCCGGTAAGTTTGCCAATGGCCTCCATCTTCTGCGACTGGCGCAATTGCCCTTCCACCCGCGCCTGTTCCGCGACCGCGGCGGCGACACGGTTCTCCAGGATCTGGTTCATGTTGCGCAGAACCTGTTCGGCCTCGCGCCGCTCCGTGATATCGATCACCGAGCCGATATAGCCGAGGAATTCGCCTGCCTCGGTAAAGCGCGGCGCGGCCGCGCTCAGCATATAGCGATAAACCCCGTCCGCCGCCCGCCGCAGCCGGTATTCGATGTGCACGCGGGCATGGGTTTCATTGGCTTCTCGGAACGCTTCCAGCGCGGCGCCGCGATCCTCTTCATGCAGCGCGCTCCAGGCGCCTTCGCCAACCGCGTCCTCCAGGCTCTGGCCGGTAAAGGCGCACCAGCCGTGATTGAGATAGGTCAGCGCGCCGCTGGCGTCGGCCACCCACAGCATCACTGGCGCATTATCCGCCATGTTGCGGAAGCGCGCCTCGCTTTCGCGCAATTCCTGCGTTGCCTCGCGGCGGATGCGCGCCATTTCCAGATTCGCATTCACCCGCGCAATCAATTCGCGGGCAAAGAATGGCTTGGTCAGGTAATCGTCCGCGCCGGCATCCAACCCTTCCACGCGCGCTTCCTCGCCGGCGCGGGCGGACAGCAGAATAACCGGCAATTCGCGCAAATGGTCGTCGGCGCGAATGGCGCGCAGCAAGCCGAATCCGTCCAGCCCCGGCATCATGACGTCGGCCAGCACCAGATCCGGCTTCGCCGCGCGTAATTTCGCCAGCGCGGCCAATCCATTCTCGGCCGTATCGACTTGCCAACGCGCGCCAAGCAGCCGCCCGACATAGGCGCGCATATCGGCATTATCGTCCACCACCAGTATGCGCGCGCCCGCGGCCACGCCCGCGGCCGGCGCACCTTCCTCCGCCGCCGCCGCGATCGCCGCCGAGGGCGGCTCATCGGAAAGCCAGCGCAAGGCCTCCTCCACATAGGCTTCCGCGCGCAGCGACGTGGTTGCACCGCGCGCGGCGCCCACGCGTGCATCGGCCAGGCGGGCCGTTCCGAATGGAATGGTAACAATAAATTCCGTGCCGTGCCCCGGCGCGCTGGTCGCGTGAATGGTTCCGCCATGCAACCGCACCAGTTCCTGCACCAAAGCGAGGCCGATGCCCGATCCTTCAAAGGAACGGCCCTGCTGGCCCTCTATGCGGTGAAACCGCTCGAACAGCCTGGGCAATTCCTGTTCCGGCACACCAACGCCGGTATCGCGCACGCGCAGCTCCGCAGCGCCGCCGTCGGCGGATGCGGCAAGCTCAACCGAAATTCCCCCCTCGAACGTGAATTTGAACGCATTGGAGAGAAGATTGAGAACAATCTTCTCCCACATGTCGCGATCGACATAGACCGGCGACGGCAATGGCGCGCAGGCGATGTTGAGAGCAAGTCCCGCCCGGCGCGTCGCCGATTCAAAATTCGAGGCGAGTTCCGCTGTGAGGCCGGCAAGATCCGTCGCCGCAAAACTCGCCTGCATGCGTCCCGCCTCGATGCGGGAGAATTCAAGCAGCGTGTTCACCAGCTTGAGCAGACGCAGACTGTTACGATGGGCGGTTACCAGGCCGGCGCGCAATTCCGCCGGCAACACGCCGTCGGCGTTCAGCGCGTCCTCCAGCGGACTCATCATCAGTGTCAGCGGCGTGCGGAATTCATGACTGACATTGGAGAAGAAAGCCGTCTTCGCGCGGTCGATTTCCGCCAATGCCTCGGCACGCCGCCGCTCCTCCTCATAAGCCTGCGCACTGGCCGCGGCGGCGCCGATCTGCCCGGCGAGCAGAGACAGAAAACTGCTATAATCCTCGTCAAAAAGCCGGAACGGATTGAGGCCCACCACCAGAATACCGGCGCGACCGGTTTGTCCCGCCGCCGGCACCGGCAGCACCGCTGCCTGACGTGGCGGAACATTCCAGGCGCCCGCCGGCAAATCCGCCGCGATCGCGCCCTGCAGCGGCACCAGCGCCGCCTCCTGCGATTGCAGGACCCGCGCGGCCGGCCAGACATTGTCCAGAGTCGCCGGCAGCCGGTCCGGTGCCAGCGCATGGCCGGCCGCAATGCCGGCCCGACCGACCAGCCGCAAATTGCCGCCATCCGGCTCCGCCATGTAGATCATGGCGAACGGCAGATCGCGCGGATTGGTCGTCAGCGCGACGGCTGCCGCAGCGCAGGCATCCTCGAGCGTGCGCCCATGCGCGGTGCCCGCGGCGAGTTCCCGCAACAATGCCAGTTGGCGTTCGCCAATCACCCGCCGCGTATCATCGGTGTTCGCGCAAATAATGCCGCCGGCCACACCGTCATCGTCCGGTATCGGGCTGTAGGAGAACGTGTAATACGTCTCCTCGGGATAACCGTTGCGCTCCATGATCAGGAGCTGCGCCTCGCTATAGGTGCCGCGATCGCCGCGCATGGCGATGTCCAGCAGTGGTGCGATGTCGCCCCAGATTTCCCGCCACACCTCCGCCGTCGGCCGCCCCAGCGCCCACGGATGCTTGCCGCCGATGATCGCCTTGTAGGGATCGTTGTAAAAATATAACAACTCCGGACCCCAACCGACCCAGATCGGCTGGCCGGAAGTCAGCATGATGCGGAGCGCCAGACGGAGATTGGGCGGCCAGGTCTCAGGCGGTCCAAGCGCCGTCGCGGCCCAGTCATGGTTGCGTATCAACTGCCCCAGTTCGCCACCGCCAGCCAGGAAGCCGACATCGGCCTCGCGGTGCTGTCTCAACGCCTCCTGCAACGACGCCCCCTCCCGAATACGCTTGCCCGAAACGGCGCATCCGCGGCGACGGTGCTTCAGGCTGCCCCTATTGGCCACGGCAGGCCGCCGCCGCGCAAGACGGCAGCCGGCATACAGGCCGGGGAAAATGGTTGAACAATTCCCGAGCTGTTCAATCGCCCCCGGCGACAACGTATGACGTGCCGGCGGGTTCCCGGCCTTTAATCCGAATTTGGTCAAGGCAGGAGGAAGGCTTCCTTCTTGAAAGATAACTACCCAGGTGGGGCGAAAAGGAGAACAGGAAAGAAAGGACTTCTTTTCTGAAGAAAAGAAGCAAAAGACTTTTATCAATGGCATCCAACAGCGAGTCCAAATGGGTGGATTCAGAAGCTGCCCGAAACGGGTAAAAGTTTTTTCTTTTTTTTCAAAAAGAACTGCTTGCCTTCCTTTCTTTTCAAATGGCTGCCCTAACCTCGGCAGTTGCCGTGAAAGAAAAAAGCAAAGAGCCTCTGCGGTTTTTCGTTGCGGCGGCTGCCGGCTTCTAGCCGCCGGGGCAGGCGCCGCGCGCCCGCGGGAACATTGAATTGCTGCACGGCCGGATT
>DATJOH010000375.1:0-2858 GCA_035507235.1 Acetobacteraceae bacterium | reverse complement strand
GGGCGCCGATCGCGGGACTTTACATGTGCGGCGCGGGCACCCATCCGGGCGGCGGGGTTTCCGGCATGCCGGGACATAACGCCGCACGGGAGGTACTGCGCGATACCAGCACAAAAGCGCGATGGCAGATGGCGCTTAGCGGCGCATGAGGTTGAAAGGCATCAAGAAGGATTCTTCTTTTTTGAAAAAAGCAAAAAACTTTATTCTGTTTTGGGAAGTACCTTGTTCACAATCTATAACTGGGACGCGGGCGCCAGGAGCAAAAGTTTTTTGCTTCTTTTTTTCAAAAAAGAAGGCCTTCCTTGCCTTGCTTCTGACCACCAGGTCGCACCCTAATGCAACCTTACGCTATGATACTCCAGCCGTTGGTCTGTCCAGCACAGCGAGCACTTCCAAAGCGGCGGCGTCCGCGGGATCACCCGCCGGCGCGCGCAGCGATTGCATCACTTTCGTGAAACCATCTCGCTGCGCCGTCGCGACGGCCTGATCCAGCAGAAGCGCGCGTACCGTGGCGCGTAATTTTTCCGCTGTGCAGTCTTGCTGCAACAATTCGGGCACCAGTGCGCGGCCAGCCAGGAGATTTACCATGGCGACGTGCGGCACCTTGATCATGCGCCGCGCTATGACCGCGGTGATGGGGTTGACCCGGTAGGTGACGGCCATTGGCACGCGCGCCAACGCCAGTTCCAGGGTGGATGTGCCGGATTTAGTGAGAGCGGCGCCAGCGGCCGCGTAGGCATCGTGCTTTTCGTCCGTCTCCGAAATCACCAACGGCTTTACGTACCAGCCCGCGGTTGCCTGACGAACCAGCGCCTCCACCACCGGGGCGGCCGGAATGACGGGCACGAGGTTTGGAAAATCCTTGGCCAGCAAAGCAACTGTGCCGCCGAACACGGGCAGCAGCCGTGGCGCTTCGTTGCGCCGGCTGCCTGGCATCAGAATGAGCACCGGTGCATCCGGCGCGATATCGTGCCTGGCACGGAAACGGGCCGCGTTGCCGCGATCCGCGCCGGATTGCAGCACCGGATGACCCACGAAACGAACCGGCAAGCCGTGGCGGGCGAAAAATTGCTCTTCGAACGGCAGCAGGCACAGCAATTCATCCCACAAACCGGGAAAGGATTTCACCCGGCTTTCGCGCCAGGCCCATACCTGCGGCGCCACATATTGAATACGGGGAATGCCGAGTGGCGCGATGCGTTTCAGCAGGCGTAACGTGAATCCCGGACTGTCTATGGTGACAACGAGATCGGGCCGCGTCACCGCAATGTCGGACGCCGCCTCATTCAGCCGGCGCCGCAACACGCCGAGGCGCGGCAGAATTTCGGCGAGTCCCATGACCGCCAGATCAGACAAGGGAAACAGCGATTCGCCGAGGCCTGCCGCCAACATGCGCGGACCGCCGACGCCGCGGAAAGCGAGATCAGGGCGGCGGACGCGGAGCGCGGCCATCAGGCGCGCGCCCAGTATGTCGCCGCTGGCTTCGCCGGCCAGGAGCCAGATTGTCGTCATGATCTTATGATTTAAGAAGTAAGGATTCTTCTTTTCTGAAGAAAAGAAGCAAAAGACTTTTATCTATTGGCCGTTTCTCCCGATACAAATGGGGCAAAAGTTTTTTAGTTCTTTTTTTCAAAAAAGAACACTTTGTTCTACCTTTCCTTTCCCGCATCCGCGTCAGCCGTACAATGTCGCCGGATCTACCTCCGGCTGCGCAATCGTTACGGCTTCGCCGTCGCGCACCGCGGTGAAGAAACAGCTTCGCCTGCCCGTATGGCAAGCCACGCCTTTCTGATCCACGAGCAGCAGCAGCGCGTCCGCATCGCAATCCAGGCGCAGGTCGATGAGGCGCTGGGTCTGGCCGGAGGTTTCGCCCTTGCGCCAGAGCGCGTTACGACTGCGGCTGAAATAGCAGACCTGGCCGGTGCGCAGCGTTTCCGCCACCGCTTCCTGGTTCATCCAGGCCAGCATCAGCACCTCGCCGCTATCGTGTTGTTGCGCGATGGCGGGGATCAGGCCGTCAGCGTTGAAGCGAAGCCGAAGCATCTTTCCTTCTAGCCTTTTGCGGCGGTGCGGCGGAAGGGAGCGGGGTTGGCTTCTCATCGTCCAGGCTGGGGCGGCCGGTGACGTGGCGCCACCAGTGCCAGAGCAGACGCGCGGCGAGTGCCCGGTGCGGCGCCCAGGGCGCGGCCGCCAGGCGCAGCGCCGCCGCGGCCGGGCGCGCGGGCAGGTTTTTCAGATGCGCGTACGCGGCTTGCAGGGCGAGGTCGCCGGCGGGAAACACGTCCGGCCGCTGCAGGGCGAACAGTAGATAGATCTCCGCCGACCACGGGCCGAGGCCGCGAACGCCCGAGATGGCGGCGATGGCGGCTGCATCCTCCATGGCCGCGAGGCTTTGTTCGGCGAGCACGCCGGCGACAAAAGCTTCCGCCACAGCGCGCACATGCGTAATTTTCGGGCGCGAAAGGCCCGCAACACGTAATTCTTCGTCGCGGAGCCGTAGCAATCCTTCCGGCGTGGTGCTGCCAGGGATGGCGGAGAGACGGCCCCAGATGGCGGCGGCGGCCTGGTTGCTGATTTGCTGGCCGACGATGGCGGAGAGAAAAGCGGGAAATCCGGGCGCGCGTGTGCGCCACGGAAGCGGGCCGGCAGCCGGTTCAATGCGGGCGAAATCGGGGTCGAGGGCGGTGAGGCGCGTGATGCCGGCACGCGCCGCCATGGGCGGGTGGGGAAACGGGGCGAGGGCGTTCATCGTCGCCAGCATAACCGGATTGCAGGATATCTGTTACCCAGGGCGGCGCGTCCGTATATGGCGGGTTCGGCAGAGGAAATTTCCATGAACGCTCCCCTTCCCCGCGCGC
>DATJOH010000374.1:0-2781 GCA_035507235.1 Acetobacteraceae bacterium | reverse complement strand
CCCGCCCAGGCGAGGCCTATGTCACCGCCAACGGGGTAAAAATCCTCGGCTATCGCAACTGGCCCGGCCGCATCGGCGTCGCCGCCAGTTCGCTCTATGCCAAGAACCTGCTGACCTTCCTCACCACCTTCTGGGACAAGGACGCCAAGGCGCCAAAACTGCCGGCGGACGACCCCATCGTGCAAGGCGTCATGGTAACGCGCGGCGGCGCCGTCATTCATCCGGTGTTCGCGGAAATTGCTGCTTCAGCGACGTCGCAGGCACCCACGTCGCAAGCGCCGGAAACGCCACCGCCCGAGCCCGCGCCCACGCCGGTGCGGGAACCCGAACCGCCGCCGCCGCCCGCGCGCGAGCCCGAGACGCCGCCGCCGGCGACCGCCGCCGCCGCCGAGGCGGCCGCGTCAGCCGACAAACCGGCACCGAAACGCAAGGCCGCCGCAAAGCCGAAAGCGGCGGGCGCGCCGTCCGAGGGGGAGAAGCCGAATGCATGAAATCACCATCGCCGCGGGCGGCGCCGACCCCTTCATATTCCTGCTGACGATTTTTCTGCTCGCCTGCTTTGTCGGTTATTACGTGGTATGGAACGTCACGCCGGCGCTGCACAGCCCGCTGATGGCCGTCACCAACGGCATCTCCTCGGTCATCATCGTGGGCGCGATGCTGGCCACCGGCCTGAGCCACGGGTTCTGGCCGCATCTGTTCGGCTTTCTCGCCGTCACGCTCGCCAGCGTGAACATCTTTGGCGGCTTCCTGGTGACGCAGCGCATGCTGTCGATGTTCAAGTCGAAGAAATAGGCGCGCGCCATGTCCCCGAATATCATATCGCTGCTGTATCTGGTCGCCGCCGTACTGTTCATCCTGGCGCTGCGCGGCCTTTCCAGTCCCGTTACGTCCCGCGCCGGCAACCGGTTCGGCATGATCGGCATGGGCATTGCGGCATTGGCCACGCTGACGCGGCCGGGCATGCATCTCTACGGCATCGACCTCATCGTGCTCGGCATCATCATCGGCGGCTCGGTCGGCACCTATATCGCGCGCAAGATTCAAATGACGGCGCTGCCGCAGCTGGTCGCGGCCTTCCATTCGCTGGTCGGTCTGGCCGCTGTGTTCGTCGCCGCGGCGGCGCTGAACGCGCCGGAAGCCTTCGGCATCGGCTTCATCCACCATATCCACCGCGAAAGCCTCGTCGAAATGTCGGTGGGCCTCGCCATCGGCGCCATCACCTTCTCCGGTTCCATCATCGCGTTTGCGAAATTGCAGGCGCTGATGAAGGGCACACCGATTACGTTCCGCTATCAGCATCCGCTGAATGCGGCGCTGGGCATCCTGCTGGCCGTGCTGATCGTCACCTTCGTAAGCACCGGCAGCCAGATGGTGTTCTGGGCGATCGCGTTCCTGGCCATTGCGCTTGGCTTCCTGCTGATTATTCCGATCGGCGGCGCCGACATGCCGGTGGTCGTTTCCATGCTGAACAGCTACTCCGGCTGGGCGGCCTGCGGCATCGGCTTCACCATCCAGAACCTGGCGCTGATCATCACCGGCGCGCTGGTCGGCGCGTCCGGCGCCATCCTCTCCTACGTCATGTGCAAGGGCATGAACCGCAGCATCTTCAACGTGCTGCTGGGCGGCTTCGGCACGGATAGCGGCGCGGTTGCCGGGCCTGGGGCCGGCGGAACGGACCGCACGGTGAAAACCGGCAACGCCGACGATGCGGCTTTCATCATGAAGAACGCGTCGAAAGTGATCGTGGTGCCCGGCTACGGCATGGCGGTGGCGCAGGCCCAGCACGCGCTGCGCGAAATGGCCGACAAGCTGAAGGCGGAAGGTGTGGACGTGAAATACGCCATCCACCCGGTGGCCGGCCGCATGCCCGGCCACATGAACGTGCTGCTGGCCGAAGCGAACGTGCCCTACGACGAAGTGTTCGAACTCGAGACGATCAACAACGAGTTTTCCACCACCGACGTGGTGTATGTCATCGGCGCCAACGACGTGACCAACCCGGCGGCGAAAACCGATCCGAAATCGCCGATATATGGCATGCCGATCCTGGAAGTGGACAAGGCCCGTACGGTGCTGTTCGTAAAGCGCTCGATGGCGTCAGGTTATGCCGGCGTGGACAACGAGCTGTTCTTCCGCCCAAACACGATGATGCTGTTTGGCGACGCGAAAAAAATGACCGAGGAAATCGTGCAGGGTCTCGATCGGGCGTAACGCCAACGCACGTCGCGAATGACACACTATAGAAACAAGGAAGCAGTTCTTTTTTGAAAAAAAGAACCAAAAAACTTTTGTCGTTTGGCCGGCGATGCCCGCGCTCCCAGCACTAACCTCCTTTATTGACCGCGACCTCAAGCGCATATCGGACATCGCCGTTTCAAGAGTAGAGGCGATGCTAATCGTCTGCGTTGCCACGCGACCAGGAAGCAGGATGCGGCTAGACATTCGAATAGTAAGCTAGTCGGAGATTATGGAGTTATTTTGAAGACGGCACCCTGATTCGAGGCTCCCCCGAATTCTGTTGTGCCGTAGAAGCCATTGCCGACACGGAGCAGACCTGGATTTGGTGTTACACCACCGGATGTGTCGCTGCCAAATGCGAATTCCTTTTTGACTTTGTGAAACGGGTCGAGGCCCGCTTTGAATATGCTACCGCCCCCTCCCATACCTCCTCCATATTTGGCGGGGCCATATAGGAATTTGCCCTTAAATATAAGATTACCGGACGTACCCCAACCCGTGTTGCCAAAATAATCGATGATGGCTTCATTACCGTCGGCG
>DATJOH010000373.1:0-4522 GCA_035507235.1 Acetobacteraceae bacterium | reverse complement strand
TTTACCCCTGAAAACGTGTGGGGGTTGGGGGCCCCCGGCCCCACCGGGGTCCAGGGGCAGAGCCCCTGGCCGCCGGAGGCACGCCCACCGACCCCCGGCTCCTGCCCATGACCCTCGCCCGCTACGCCGTCCAGGCCGAGGCGTCGCGGGGGCGGTTGCATCCGGAGCCGGAGGCGCTGACGCGGAGTCCTTTTCAGCGCGATCGCGACCGCATCATCCACAGCTCGGCGTTTCGCAAGCTACAATACAAGACCCAGGTTTTTGTGAACCATGTGGGGGATTTCTTTCGCACCCGGCTGACCCATTCGATCGAGGTGGCGCAGATTGCGCGCAGCATGGCGCGTGAGCTGATGCTGGACGAGGATTTGGCCGAGGCGTTGGCGTTGGCGCACGACCTTGGGCATCCGCCGTTCGGGCATGCGGGCGAGGAGGGGCTTAATATACGGATGAAGCCGTTTGGCGGCTTCGACCATAATGCGCAGAGTCTGCGCGTGGTGACGCGGCTGGAGACTCGCTACGCCGGCTTCGACGGGCTGAACCTGACCTGGGAGACGCTGGAGGGGCTGGTGAAGCATAACGGCCCCCTGCCGAAGCCGCATGCTTACATCGAGTCCTATGCAAAGCTGCATGATTTGATGCTGGGCTCGTTCGGCTCGGCGGAGGCGCAGGTGGCGGCGCTGGCGGATGACATTGCCTATCACAGCCATGATTTGGATGACGGTATGCGGGCCGGGTTTTTCGGCCCGGACGAGATCCGCCATTTGCCGGTGGTGCGGGAAGCGCTGGCGGAGGCGCGGCGCAGTTCGCTGGACGTGCCGCCGCCGCGGCTGCGGCACGAGACCATTCGGCGCGTGATCAACGCCTTGATTGGCGATGTGGTGGAGGAGACGAAGCGGCGCCTGGCCACCATGGATCCGGACAGTGTGGATCGGATCAGGCGGGCGAAGAAGCCGGTTGTCGCGTTCTCGCCGCCGATGGCGGCGGCGAATTTCGCGATCAAGGATTTTCTGCGGTCGCGCATGTATCGGCACTGGAAGGTCAACCGCATGACCAACAAGGCGCGGCGCACGGTGGAGCAGCTTTTCACGTTGCTGCACGACGACCCCTCCACCTTGCCGGACGGCTGGCGGGCGCTGGCGGGGGAGGGGCGGGACGCCCAGGCGGCGCAGGTGGTGTGCGACTACATCGCCGGCATGACCGATCGTTTCGCCATCGACGAATTCGCCCGTCTGACGGATCTCTCCGTCCAGCCCTGATTCAGCTATCAGCGATCAGCTTTTCAGGCTTGGCGTTCGCGGCGGTTGCTGATTTCGCAGCGCCAGCTGTTGAGCGAATAGGCCGGATGTTCTTCCAAATATTGCGCGGCAATCGGCTGGGCGGCGATCATGCAGGCCATCGGGCTTGCGGCCATTTCCAGCACCGGCCGACGCTCCACGCAGGAAAGCGTATCCTTGGTAAGGCAGTAAATCAGAACAAGCTGTACCACGGTCGAAAGTCCCTCAGGTTTGATGTTGGCGTCGGGGTATGCTCCTGGCGTTTTGTGCAGCGCACCATAATTGGCCGCAGCGTTTCAAGCGTTTTCGTAAGGCATCGCGACTTTTTTGGGCATTGGGGCCAAACGGCCAAAACATAGGCAGAGTTTATGACGATTTGCCTAAAATGGCAAAGGTAAAATTCCTATGAATGCGGAGGCGCGGGTCTCGGGTCGCGTTGGCGACTGAATTTCGCGGGTCGCGGGGTGGGAGATTGCGGCGAATCGTGGTCCCTTCCGCGACGCCGCCAGCACTGAAAGGGCTGAATTGACCGACAATTTGTTTGCCGACGTGCGGGCCCATGTCGTGGCCGCCTTGCTTGCAGCCTATCCGGACCTGCCGCCGGCGGTGGCGGAGCGCGTCGAAGTCACGCCGGCCCGCGACCCGGCGCATGGTGACATGGCGACCAATGCCGCCCTGGTTGCGGCGCGCGTGGTGCGTCAGCCGCCGGCGCAGGTAGCGGCTGCGCTGCTGCCCGCGCTTGCGCGGGTGCCCGAAATCGCCGCCGCCGAGTTGGCCGGTCCGGGTTTCGTCAATATCCGGCTGCGTCCGGAGGTGCTGCAGGCGCTGATCGGCCTCATTCTCAGCCGCGGCGAAGCCTATGGTGAGAGCGACGTCGGCGCCGCGATGGCGGTGAATGTCGAATATGTCTCCGCCAACCCGACCGGCCCGATGCATATCGGCCATTGCCGTGGCGCCGTGGTGGGCGATGCGCTCGCCAATCTGCTGGTGAAGGCCGGTTTCGCGGTCACCAAGGAATTTTACATTAACGACTCGGGTGCGCAGGTGATCGCCCTCGCCTGGGCCTGCTATTGGCGTTACCTGCAGGTTCTCGGCACGCGCCTGACGGAAGAAGAGTTTTCCGCCGCCGTGCCCGGTGGCCTGCAATATCGTGGCGATTATCTGGTGCCGGTGGGCGAGGCGCTGGCCCGCGTGCATGGCGCGGCGCTGGCCGGCCCGGATCTCACTGTGGCGCCTCCCGAAGACTGGCTCGTCACGGTCCGCGACACTGCGATCGCGCACATGCTGACCGCGATACGCGAGGATTTGCGCGAGCTTGGCGTCACGCAGGATGTTTTCACCAGCGAGCGCGCGCTGCTGGATAGCGGCGCCGTCGATCGCGCGATCGAACAATTGCGCGCGAAAGGACTTATTTACGAAGGCGTTCTGGAACCGCCGCGCGGAAAGACGCCCGAGGATTGGGAGCCGCGCGCGCAGACGCTGTTCCGCGCGACCGAATTTGGCGACGACGTGGATCGTCCGTTGCGCAAGAGCGACGGCAGCAACACCTATTTCGCCAACGATATCGCTTACCATGCCGACAAGATGGCGCGTGGCGCACACTTGATGATCGATGTCTGGGGCGCCGATCATGGTGGTTACGTATCGCGCATGAAAGCCTCGGTGCGCGCGCTCGCCGACCAGGGCCAGGAATTGCAGATCGTGCTGTGTCAGATCGTGCATGTCCTGCGCGCCGGTCAGCCGGTTAGAATGAGCAAGCGCGCCGGCAGTTTCGTGACGTTACGCGACCTGATCGAAGAGGTTGGCCGCGACGCGGTGCGCTTCACCATGCTGACGCGCAAGGCGGATGCGCAGATGGAGTTCGATCTCGATCTCGTGGTTGCGCAGACGCGCGACAATCCGGTTTTCTACGTGCAGTACGCGCATGCCCGCTGCCGTTCCGTGCTGCGCCTGGCGGAGCAGACGCTGGGCGCGGCGGCGCTCACCGCGGCAGCACTCGCAGGCGCTGCGGTGGAACAGCTTACGGATGAGGCCGAGCTGACCGTGCTGCGCCGCATGATGCAGTGGAAACGCACGGTTGAGGGCGCCGCCCTGGCACGTGAACCACACCGAATCGCGTTTTTCCTCTATGACTTGGCGGCCGACTTTCATATGCTGTGGAACCGCGGGCGCGACGATGCTGCATTGCGCTTCATCCAGGAGGCGGAGCCCGAGCGCACCGCGGCGCGGCTTGCGATGGTTGCCGCGGTAGCGGTGGTGATCCGGTCCGGCCTGGCCGTGCTCGGGGTCACCCCGGTGGAGGAGATGCGCTGAGCGATGTCTGACCAGGTAAGCGCCCGCCGACCCGGCCTCCGGGCGGAGCCAAGACCTAGCTACCGGCCGGAGAAAAAAACCGGCTTCGATCCGGATTTGCGCCGCATCGGCTTGCTGGCGGTTGCCTGCGCTGGCGGCATGGCGGCCGCTGTGGGGTTGGTCAGCCTGATCAGCCATCGTTCGCACGGCATACCGGTCATCGAGGCTGACGCGGGGCCGGTGCGCGTGAAGCCGGCCGATCCTGGCGGCGAAAAATTCACCGGCGTCGAGCAATTGCGCAATGTCGATCCGAACAGCCAGACGCTGGCGCCGGCGCCGGAGCAGCCGGCGATCGATGCGCTGCGCGAGCAGATGGAAACCATGCGCAGGCAGTTGGCCCGTGAGGCCGCGGCGACGGCCGAGGCCAGGAAACTCGCCACCGAGGCGAAGCAGCAGGCGTCGGCGCGCATTGTGGTGAGTCCCGCGCCGCTGCAGGCGGCTGCCATTTCCCGCATTCCACCCATTCTGCAAGCGCCGGTTCACCCGGTATCGGCGCCGGCATCCGCACCGGTATCCGCGGCACCTGGCGTCAGCGTGCAACTCGCCGCGCTCACGGACGAAGCGGCGGCGCACGCCGCCTGGAAATCTTTGTCGCAGAAATTGCCGGATCTGCTTGGGAGCAGGGCGCCGGAAATTTCGCGCGTTTCGGTCGGAGGCCGCACCATGTGGCGGCTGCGGACCGGGCCGTTCCCTAGCGTCGCCGATGCTACAGGTTTTTGCGCCAAGCTGCGGGGCCGCGACACCGATTGTTCGATTGCGGCATTTTGAGAGCGGAAGGAAGGCCTTCTTTTTTGAAAAAAAGAAGCAAAAAACTTTTGGTTATGTTGAGCCTAGCGGCGCCAAGAAGAAAAGTGCGGGGTGCGCGGTGCCGCTGAACCTAAGCAAAAGTCTTTTTG
>DATJOH010000372.1:0-6118 GCA_035507235.1 Acetobacteraceae bacterium | reverse complement strand
GAAAGATGATCGATGGTAAGAGCGGTTTGCGCCAGCAGCGATGGGTGCCGCCGCACGGTATCCACCACACTCGTCGCCAGTGGGACGTTACGCGTGAGTACTGCCGCCGCCGCGGCTACGGCGAGGCCATCCAGGTGACGATGCGGCGAGGGCGAATTTGTCGCGAGATCGGTGAATTCCGGCGTCCAGATCGAATCGGGCCAGAAGCTGACCATATGATCGGGCAGCCAGATGGAGTGATAGCGGCCCTCATCGAGCGCCGGCAGCACGGAGAGATCGAGCGGCAGCGTGGTGCGCAAAAAGGCGGCGGGCTGAACCTTCACCGGGGCTCTTCCTCCAGATTAAAATTGTCGTATCGTCAAGCCGCCCCCGAGCGCAAGCACGCGACCGTTACTGGACCGAGAACAACATGTCGGCTGCCACCGGCGATTGCTGCTTCCCACCGGCATCGCGCGCACGATATCCGGCACGCGCAAACTCCCTGCGGTCTGCGTAATGTTCGCTGTGCCATGTCCGGTGGCGGCCCGGTTCAGGCTTTGCGGACGCTACGTCCGTGTGCGATGATTGAGCCCGCCAACCCCTCGGGCCTTGCTTGCCTTCCGCCGCGCGGCCTAAAGGCGACGTGACATGAACGCTGACGCTCCGCTGCGCCGACGCCTGCTTGCCGCCCCAACCGCGGAATTGCTCGCCGAGGCACGGGCGCGGCGGGATGCGCGCGGCCCCGCGCGCACTACCTATTCGCGCAAGGTCTTCATTCCATTGACGCAACTCTGCGCCGATGTCTGCCATTACTGCACCTTTGCCAAGGCGCCGCGCGATCTGGCGGCGGCCTATCTGACGCCGGATCAGGTGCTCGACATCGCCCGGCGCGGCGCCGCGCTCGGCTGCAAGGAGGCGCTGTTCACGCTGGGCGACGCCCCGGAACGCCGCCACCAGGCGGCACGCGACGGGCTCGCCGCCCTGGGCTTCGCGCGCACGCTCGACTACCTGGAGCATGTCGCGCGCCTGGTCCTGCGCGAAACCGGACTACTGCCGCACATCAACGCCGGGGTGCTCAGCGGCGAGGATTACCGGCGGCTGCGCCCGGTCGCGGCCTCTATGGGACTGATGCTGGAAAGCGCGTCGGCCCGGCTGTGCGCCCGCGGCGGACCGCATTACGGGTCGCCCGACAAGCACCCCGCCGTGCGGATCACTTCGCTCGCGACGGCCGGCGAGGCGCGCGTGCCGACCACCAGCGGCATTCTGGTCGGCATCGGCGAAACCGCCGAAGAGCGGTTGGATGCGCTGTTCGTGCTGCAGGACCTGCATCGGCGCCACGGGCATCTGCAGGAAGCAATTGTGCAGAATTTCCGGCCCAAGCGCGGCACGCGCATGGCCGCTGCAGCGGAAACCTCTGACGAGGAATTCTATCGCGCCATTGCCTGGGCGCGAATCGTTCTGGACGATGAAGTTTCGGTGCAAGCGCCGCCAAACCTGAACGATGCAAGGCTATCCGCAATACTCGATGCCGGCATCGATGATTGGGGCGGCGTCTCGCCGCTCACCATCGATCACGTGAATCCCGAGGCGCCCTGGCCGGAAATCGAACGTCTCGCCGCTGTATCGGCGCGCGCCGGCCGGCCGCTGGTGGAGCGACTGACGATCTACCCGCGCTTCGCTGGCACGCCGGAAGCGTGGCTGGATCCGGCATTGCGCACGCCGGTGCTGAGACTGAGCGATTCCGATTGCCTCGCCCGCGACTGCACCTGGAGCCCTGGCGCGGCTGAGGCGCCGCCGATCGAGTCGCCAAGCTACCTGGCGCCGCCGACCATCCACAGAACGCTGGACCGCATGTTGGATGGCGGCGCACTGCACGAAGCCGACATTGCGGAATTGTTTGCAAGCCGCGGCGCATATGCGGACGAAATCGTACGTGCCGCCGACGCGGTGCGGGCCGAAGTGAATGGCGACCGGGTCACCTATGTCGTCAACCGGAACATCAATTATACCAACATTTGCACCTATAGTTGCGGATTCTGCGCTTTTTCAAAAACCTCGACAAAGGCCGGCACTCGCGATCTGCCTTATGCTCTGCCGTTCAAGGAGATCGCAGAGCGCGCGCGGCAGGCGGTGCGCAACGGTGCTACGGAAGTGTGCCTGCAAGGCGGCATTCACCCGAGTTACACCGGCGAAACTTATATCGGCATCCTGGCGGCGGTAAAGCGCGCCTGTCCTTCGTTACACGTGCATGCCTTCTCGCCGCTGGAAGTCAGTTCCGGCGCGAAAACTCTGGGCATCAGCGTGCGCGATTTTCTCGCACGACTGAAGGACGAAGGGCTTGGCTCGCTGCCCGGCACGGCCGCCGAAATACTGGATGATTCCGTGCGCGCGCGCATCTGCCCGGACAAATTGAATACACAGGAATGGCTCGATGTAATCCGCGCGGCACATGGCGTGGGACTGCCGACAACGGCGACCATCATGTTCGGCCATCTGGATGCACCAGTGCATTGGGCGCGGCATTTGCTCGCGATCAGGCGTCTGCAACTGGAAACCGGCGGCTTTACCGAATTCGTGCCGCTGCCTTTCGTGCACATGCAATCGCCGCTCTATTTGCGCGGCCAGGCGCGGCGCGGGCCGACCTGGCGCGAAGTGGTGCTGATGCACGCCATAAGCCGGCTGGTGCTACATGGCGCGATCGATTCGATTCAGTGTTCGTGGGTGAAACTCGGCCTGGACGGCGCGACCGCGTGCCTGGCAGCGGGCGTGAACGATCTGGGTGGCGTGCTGATGAACGAAAGCATCAGCCGCGCGGCCGGGGCGGCGCATGGGCAGGAAGTGAGTGTCGCCGCCTTACGGGAGGCGGCTCTTTCCGTTGGGCGTACGCCGCGGCAGCGGACAACGCTCTATCGGATGGTTGAGGCAGAAGAAAAGGAAGAGGTTCTTTATTGAAAAAAAGAACCAAAAAACTTTTACTCTTTGCGGCTGGCAACGCAGCTAGCCGCTCAGGCCAATTCGGTAAAAGCAACAGACAAAAGTTTTTTGGGGGTTCTTTTTTTCAAAAAAGAACTTTTTTCTTCTGCTGAGGAAACAAATTTGCAAGACTCCATTGCCATCATAGGCGGCACCGGCAATCTGGGTGCAGCCATGGCGCGCCGGCTCGCCAAGGCGGGGCGCCGCGTCATCATTGGCTCCCGCGCGGCGGAAAGCGCCGCGCGGGTCGCTGGTGAGTTGGGTTACGGCATTGCAGGACTCACCAACGCCGCGGCGGCAGGCGCGGGCGATATCGTAATCGTTACGGTACCGTTTGCGGCGCAGTCGGCGACACTCGCTGATATCGCACCGCATGTCGGCGGCAAGATCGTGGTCGACACCACGGTGCCACTTATGCCGCCGAAGGTGATGCGTGTGCAATTGCCCCCGGAGGGCAGCGCGGCGCAGCGGGCGGCAACGATTTTGGGTGCGGATGTAACACTGGTTTCCGCGTTCCACAATGTGGCTGCGCATAAGTTGGCGACGGATGCAGGAATCGCGTGCGATGTGCTCGTGTTTGGCGATGACAGGGGCGCGCGGGCAAAAATCGTGGCGCTGGCGAATCAGATGGGCCTGCGTGGCGTGCATGGCGGTGCGCTTGTAAATGCCGTGGCAGCGGAGGCGATGACATCGGTGTTGATTTTTGTCAACAGGACATACAAGGTTGATGGCGCCGGCGTCATAATCACCGGGCAGCTCGCGCAATTGGACGAATGAGCGGCACAATCGAACTTCGCCCGATCGTCCTCGGGCGCGAAATACAGCCGGGCGACGATCTGGCCGAATTACTGGTGGCGGCGCTTGCAGGGGCGGGCGTAACGCCGACGCGTTACGACGTTTTAGTCGTGACACAGAAAATTGTGTCGAAGTCGGAGAATCGATTCGTCGATCTGGGCGTGGTTACACCTGGCGCGGTGGCAGAAGAGTTGGCGCGCGTGACCGGCAAGGATTCGCGATTTGTGGAGCTGGTGCTCAGGGAATCGACAGATGTGGTGCGGGCGGTGGCGAATGTTTTGATTACGCGGCATCGGTCTGGCCATGTCATGGCCAATGCCGGCATTGACCGGTCCAATATCGGGCCGGGCGGCGAGGATCGGGTGTTGTTATTGCCGCAGGATTCGGATGCCTCGGCGCAATTTCTGCGCGCTGCGCTTGGCACGCGCTGGCCGGAGCCGCCGGCGGTGGTGATTTCCGACAGTTTCGGCCGGCCCTGGCGGCAGGGCGTCAGCACCGTGGCGATCGGCGCGAGCGGGTTGCCTTCATTGGTGGACCGGCGGGGCGATATCGATCGTGACGGCCGTGCGCTGCAGGTGACGCAAATCGCGCTGGCCGACATGATTGCCGCCGCTGCGGGGCTTGCCATGGGCGAAGGTGCGGAGAGCATACCAGCAGTGCTGGTGCGCGGTCTGACATGGCAGGCGGCGGAGCGACCGGCCGCTTCGCTAGTGCGGCCACCGGAGGAGGATTTGTTCCGGTGAGCGACCGTGTCACGGTGCTGACCGGCGGGGTGGGCGGCGCGAAACTCGTGCTCGGGCTTTGCCATGCGTTGCCGCCAGAAAATGTAACCGCCATCGTAAATACGGGTGATGATTTCACCCATCTCGGTCTGGCCGTCTCGCCGGATATCGATACGTTACTGTACACGCTTGCCGGCAAGACGGATGCGGTGCGGGGATGGGGCCGTGCGAACGAGACTTGGCTCTTCATGGAGGCGGTGCGATCGCTTGGCGGCGCGGATTGGTTCGCGCTCGGCGATGGCGATCTGGCGCTGCATGTGCTGCGCACGGAAAGGTTGCGCGGCGGCACGAAGCTTTCGGACATCGTCGTGCGCTTTGCTGCGGCCTGGGGTATCGGCGCCAGGATTCGGCCCATGAGCGACGATAAGGTTGCGACGCGCGTGATGACCGACGAGGGTGACCTCGATTTTCAGGATTATTTCGTCAGACGGAAATGCGAGCCCGCGGTGAGCGCGGTGCGTTTCGTGGGCGCCGCGGCGGCCTCGCCGGCCGCCGGCGTTGTCGACGCGATCATCGATCCACGCTGCCGCGCTGTGCTGCTTGCGCCTTCCAATCCCTATCTCAGCATCGATCCGATTTTGGCCGTGCCTGCCATCCGCCACGCGCTGATTGAAACGCGCGTGCCAGTGGTCGCCGTGTCGCCGTTGGTCGGCGGCACGGCGGTAAAGGGACCGACCGCCAAGATGATGCGTGAATTGGGCGTCGAAGTTAGCGCTGCGGAGGTTGCTCGGCATTACGCGGGTGTGATTGGCGCAATGCTGATCGATGAACGCGATCCGCCGATGGCGATCGATGTGAAGCAGGCGCGGGCGGATACGCTGATGCAGACGCTCGATGATCGTGTCAGGGTCGCGCGCGCGGCGCTCGATCTGGCAGATTCGCTGAAGCCATGAAATGGACGGCGCTCGTTCCGCTGAAACCGCCTGGTGAGCGCAAGACAAGGCTTGCGAGGTTGCTTTCCGCCGACGCGCGGGACCGGCTGAGCCAGGTCATGTTTGCGCACGTGACCTCGCTGCTGGCCCGCCAGCCTCGGATAGGCCGGGTCGTGGCGCTGACGTCGGAACGTCCGCCAGGGTGGACGGGGGCGCTCATCGCCGATCGCGGGCGGGGCCTGAATGCAGAGTTGGCAGCAGCGCGTGCGGCGTTGGGCGTGGCGCCGTTGCTCATTCTGCACTCGGATCTGCCGCTACTGCAGAATCAAGACATTGCCGCACTATTGACCGCGGCGCCGGCAGTGGCGCCCGATAGGCATGGCACGGGGACAAATGCTCTGGCGCTACCGCCAAACCAGCCATTGCGATTTCGATTTGGGTCAAACAGCTTTCGACGTCATTGCACGGAACTACCGGAAGCGCGCATTGTGCGGCGGCCTGGGCTTGGTCTCGATCTCGATACAGAAGAAGATCTCTCTCGGGCGATTGCAGCAGGGTTCGACGAGGAAAGGGGCTTTTTGATGAAGGACCAGCGTTCGCGTTTTCTTACCGGAGCCTGAATATGGCCTTTGGCGAATGTCCCGACGACGCCGCGATGCGCGAGGCGTGGGCCGCGTTCTGCGATCGCCTGAAGGCGGCCGGCGATCTTGTGTTCAA
>DATJOH010000371.1:0-2959 GCA_035507235.1 Acetobacteraceae bacterium | reverse complement strand
TGCTGATCAAGCACCGGGATCCGGCTGCCGCGCCAGGCAATCCCGACGCCCCGGATGATGACGACCGCTCGGTCGCCTCCGGCCGGTTGATGCGCGACATTACGGCGGGCCGTGGAAAACCGCCCAAGCCCTTCATGACGGTGGCCGGTGCGTCGGCGGCCGCCGTTTGGAACAGCGACCCCGACCCCGACCCCGATGCTGCCACCGAGAAAAGCCCGCCCGCGCGGCGCAGGCGGACCACTGCCAAACCGGAAAAGGCTGGCAACCTGCCCGCCTTTATCGAACCCCAGTTGGCGAAACGGGTGGATAAGCCGCCTGCCGGCCCCACGTGGGCACACGAAATCAAATTCGACGGCTATCGCATGCAGCTCAGAACCGAGGGTGGCAAGGCGACGTTGAAGACCCGCAAGGGGCTCGACTGGTCCGCAACCTTTCCGGAAATCCTGGCCGCCGGCGCCCGCCTGCCGGACGGCATCATGGATGGCGAGGTGGTGGCACTCGACACGGCCGGGGCGCCGGACTTCGCCGCGCTGCAGGCGGCGATATCGGATCGCAAAACGCGGAACCTCGTGTTTTTCGTGTTCGACCAGATGTTCGCGGGTCCCGAGGATCTGCGGCCATTGCCGCTCGCGGAACGCAAAGCCCGCCTGCAAGCGACCATTGCGGGGGCGCCCGCGAATATCCGGTATGTCGACCATTTCGTGACCGCCGGTGACGCCGTGCTGCAATCCGCCTGCCGGATGCACCTGGAGGGCGTCATCTCCAAGCGGCTGGACGCACCCTACCAATCCGGGCGGCGCGACAGCTGGACCAAAGCGAAATGCCGCGCCGGCCACGAAGTTGTGTTGGGCGGCTACACGACGACCGACGGGGCCTTCCGGTCACTGATTGCCGGGGTCAATCGCGACGGCCAGCTCGTGCATGTCGGGCGGATCGGCACCGGCTTCAGCCGCGACAAGGTCGCGCGCATCCTGCCGAAATTGCGGGCGCTGGAGACGGGTAAATCTCCGTTCAGCGGCACCGTCCCGTCTCGCGGACTCGGTAAGGTGCACTGGCTGCGGCCGGAACTGGTGGCCGAAATCGAATATGAGGGTTTCACTGCCGACGGCCTGCTCCGCCAGGCGGCGTTCAAGGGACTGCGCGAGGACAAGCCCGCGGAGGAGGTGGAGGCGGAGGCGCCAGCGCCCGTAACGACCGCGCTAAGCGAGCCGGCGCCCGCGACTGTACGTTCTCATACGGTAACACCACGCGGCTCGGTGCCGGTCATGGGCGTTACGATCTCCCACGCCGACAAGCCGCTCTGGCCCGACGCGCATGATGGGCGCCCGGTCACAAAACTTGATCTCGCCCAATATTATCAGGCGGTTGGCGAATGGCTGATGCAGCACATTCGCGGACGGCCATGCTCCATTGTCCGTTTTCCCGATGGTATCGCGGGCAAGGAGCGATTCTTCCAAAGGCACGCTGCCGCCGGCCAGTCCAATCTCATCGGTGAAGTAGTGGTCCGGGGCGATCGCAAGCCCTACCTGCAATTCGATCGCGTAGAGGCGTTAATTGCGGCCGCGCAGGTCGCGGCGCTGGAATTGCACCCTTGGAACAATAAACCGTTTCAGCCCGAGCAGCCCGGCCGTCTCGTGTTCGACCTCGATCCGGCGCCGGACGTCGCATTCGATGCCGTCGTCGCCGCCGCGCGGGAGATGCGCGACAGGCTGCAGCACCTCGGACTTATCAGTTTTTGCAAGACGACAGGCGGCAAGGGGCTGCACGTTGTGACGCCGGTAGACGCGAATGGCGTGGACTGGCCGGCCGCAAAGGCTTTTGCGCGCGGCGTTTGCCAGGCGATGGCCGCGGAGTCGCCAGACCAATTCCTGATCAACATGGCGAAAAAGGAGCGCGCTGGCCGCATCTTTCTCGACTATTTGCGGAACGACCGCATGGCGACCGCGGTGGCGCCGCTCTCGCCGCGCGGCCGGCCGGGTGCTCCCGTATCGATGCCACTCACCTGGGCGCAGGTGAAGAAGGGGCTGGATCCGCAAAAATATACGGTTCGCACGGTCCCGGCGCTCGTCCAGCGCTTGAGCGCCTGGCAGGATTATTGTGAAAGCGAGCGGCCGCTGGCCGAGGCAATCAAGCGCCTGGGTTAACCGCAAGCGGTGCCAACGTCCTGCGGACTGATTCGCCGCCCGCTACTCGCGCTGCAATGCCATGCCCAACTCTTCCGCTTTTCTCAGGCCAGTTCGGCAAGGGCGGCGCGAAGCTCCGGAATGCCAAACGCGGTTTCAGCGCTGGTGGCGATCGTCGTGGGATAGGCGGCGGTGTGGGCGCGGGCCAGGGCGCTGGCCTCAGCGCTTTTTGCCAGCAGGGCGGAAGGTGTCACCTTGTCGGTTTTGGTGAGCACCAGTTGATAGGTGACGGCGGCGCGGTCCAGCAGGTCCATCACCGCGCGGTCCGAAGGTTTCACGTCGATGCGCGAATCCAGCAGCAGCACCACCCGGCGGAGGGTGGGGCGGCCGCGAAGATAATCGAACATCAGGCCCTGCCAGTCCTGCTTCACCGCCTGGGCAGCCTGGGCGTAACCATAGCCAGGCATGTCCACGAGGGTGAGGCGGCCACCGAGGTCGAAGAAGTTCAGTTGCTTGGTGCGGCCGGGCTGACCGGAGGCGCGCGCAAGCGCTTTCTGGCCGGTCAGGGCATTGACGAGGGTGGATTTGCCGACATTGGAACGCCCAGCAAAGGCGATTTCCGGCCGCTCCGGCAGCGGCAACTGATCGAGCCGCTGCGCGCCATGGAAAAACGTGCAGCTTTGCGCGAACAGGAGGCGACCGGTTTCGATCTGTTCCGGCGTGGGCTCCGTGGTCATGATGCGCACCAAAGAAAGAAGAGTTCTTTTTTGAAAAAAAGAAGCAAAAAAATTATGTTGAGCCTAGCGGCGCTTAAGAAAGCTGAACCGCAAGGCCGC
>DATJOH010000370.1:0-5314 GCA_035507235.1 Acetobacteraceae bacterium | reverse complement strand
GAATGGAGGCGCCCCCCTCCACCGTATCGGTCAGCGCCTTCATGCCGATCCAGCAGCCGGCATAGCGGCTCATCGCCCAGGCCGCCAAACCGAACGAGACGAGTTCCTCCACCGTCGATGGATTAAGCACCGGCATGCCGTAATGAATGAGCGCGATGTCGCTCTGATGTGCAAGCGTCGAGGAACGTGCGCCATGATCATCGCCGCACAGCGCTATCGCGCCGCCATGTTTCGCGGTGCCCTGATAGGAGGCGTGTTTCAGAACGTCACCGGAGCGATCGACCCCCGGCCCCTTGCCGTACCACAGCCCGAACACGCCATCGAATTTCTGGCCGGGCAGCAGCGGCAATTGTTGGCTGCCCCACACCGCGGTCGCCGCCAGATCCTCGTTGGTGCCGGGCTGGAAACGGATATCGTGCGCTTCGAGGTGCTTGCGGGCACTCGCCATCGCCAGATCGTAGCCGCCGAGCGGGGATCCGCGGTACCCCGAAATGAACCCGGCCGTGTTCAGCCCGGCGGCGCGGTCCCGCCGCTTTTGCAGGATGGGCAGGCGCACCAGCGCCTGTATGCCGGTCAGGTAAACCCGCCCGTCGAACCGCGCGTATTTATCGTCCAGCGTTACTGGCTGGGGCGTGTTCGGCGCGGTCTTCGACGGCGCTGTGGCGCGCCGGTCGAGTTCAACATCCATGGTGGCGACCCTTTTTGGCGCGGCGCGAAACCGCCGCTGTCCCTATTCTCCCTTAGTAGAACAGGTGCCGCGCGCGGCGGGTCAACCCATCGGCGGCGGCGGCGCTGAAATGGATCAAACCCGCCGCGTTAGGGCGGCATGAACGGAAGAAAATCCGCGCCGGCAGGGCCCGCCGGGCAATTATCTATGCGCCGTTCACCACACCCAGCACCGCGCCGGATGCACCCCATAGGGGCCGACACGCCCGGGGCGGCAGGCGCAGCCGGCCGCGGCCAGCGCGAGGCCGGAAATCAGGACAAGACGAATAGCTTTCATCATTGGCGGTTCTCCTTCGCCCGCGCTCTTCGCAGGCAAATGTAACCGCATCGCGGCGGGCCGGGTTGCGATGTGTAACCGCGGTGTACGGTCAGGCAGCGTGCCGCGCTTGCCGCAGGGCGGCCGTCAGGTCGCCGATGACTCGATTCTGCGCCGCGACACTGGCCCGCAGCATTTCCGTGTCCACCAGCAGCGGCTGCACCATCTGTTCGAACGCTTCGAGCGACGTGGCGAAGGCGACCAGGTCCGGCGGAAAGCCGCCCTCCGCTGCGGTTGCCGCGATCATGCCATGCAGCCGCCGCGCCAGGGGTCCCGCCGGCGCCGAGACCGGCGCGTCATGCCGTAACCGAGAATCAACGACGCTAGCCAGCACGTCGCCCGAAGGCGCGGCCGCGCCGACGAAGGCGGCCAGTCGCCAAGCCGTAGCTTCCGGCGCGGTAAACCAATCCTCGTAGGGCACGATGCATACCGGATCGTCACCTACACCGGCGATCGCCGCCGCGTTGTAGATCAGCCAGCGATATTCGCTTTGCGCCCGCACCATATGGTCCCGCGCCGTCAGGCTGCGAGCCACCTGCGCCGGATCTCGCACGCAGAATACGAAGCGTGGCCGTGCCCGCAGCGCCGAAAAAACCTGCCGCCACAGCGGCAACAGCCGCGCTGTCCGCGGATCCTTGAAGCCGAACCGGCCGCCGGCAACGCGCGACCGCAGATAGGCAACCAGCGTGTCGCGCACCGCCAAAACCTTGTGGTCCGCCAGCCATTGCTCCGGCAGCGCCAGCACATGCGACGCATCCGCCCAGGCGCGCCCGAATATGGCAAACACTCGGTCGTTCAGGTCGTTGATCGGCGCCCTTTCCCAGTGGCCGCGCACATTCTCGGGTGACACGCCCGGCGTTTCCGCCATGTTCACGCCCATCGCCTGCAGCACGTTGGCGCACAGTGACGTGCCGCTGCGGTGCATGCCGAGGACCGTTACGATATTGTGTAAGGCTGGCGGTTCGCTGCTATTGTGCAACTTCCACGCTCCGGTTCAAATTTGCTCCGTAATGAGAGTAGCACCGGAGTGTAAAGCAAAGGTTAGCAATGCCGGAGAACACGATGTGCGCGCAGTCATTCTCGTGGCCTCAACCCTGCCCAACATGTCGGCGTCGAAGGCGGTTAGCCTGGCGCGGCGCCGCTGGCGCCGATCACGCGGCGTATGGCGAAACTGGTACGAATGCGCGCGACGCCGGGCAGGCGGGCCAACTGGTCGCGATGGATCCGTTCATAGTCGGCGGGGTCGGCGGCTTCCACCCGCACCAGGTAATCGTAATCACCCGTCATCAGGTAGCATTCCAACACGTCCGGGAAGCGTCGTATTTCGGATTCGAAACGGGAGAAATATTCGTCGGTCTGCCGCTCCAGCAGAATTTCGGCGATGAACACCGCGCGGCGATGATCTTCCGGCGTATCGATGACCGCGCGGTAGCCGCGGATTACGCCGCGCTGCTCCAGGTGGCGGAGGCGGCGCAGGCACGCGCTGGCCGAGAGGCCGACGGCCTCCGCCAGCCTCGCGTTGCTGATGCGCCCGTCCTGGCGCAGCACGGCGATCAGGCGCTGGTCGGCGGGGTCAAGGGGCATGCGCAATTTCCTGCGGTGGCGCGCAATTTTCCACCGATTTCTGCTCAAAAATCAAGCAAAATGGCGTGGAACGGCAGCACATCGCACGAAACTGCCGGTAGGATGCAGCCAATCAAACATCTTGCAGGGAGTGCGATCCATGCGCATCGGCGTGCCCAAGGAAATTAAGAACCACGAATATCGTGTCGGCATGGTGCCCGCCTCGGTGCGGGAACTGACGGCCGCCGGCCACCAGGTTCTGGTGGAAACGGACGCCGGCCAGGGCATCGGCTATCGCGACGAGGATTTTGTCCGCGCCGGCGCCAGCATCGCACCCACCGCCGATGAGGTGTTCGCGGCAAGCGAGATGATCGTGAAGGTAAAGGAGCCGCAGGCCGCCGAGTGCAAGAAGCTGCGCCCCGGCCAACTTCTGTTTACTTACCTGCACCTGGCGCCGGACCCGGAACAGGCGCGGCTGCTGCGCGAAAGCGGCTGCACCGCCATCGCGTATGAAACGGTCACCGACAAGGCCGGACGCCTGCCGCTGCTGGCACCGATGAGCGAAATCGCCGGCCGCATGGCCATTCAGGTCGGCGCGGTGGCGTTGCAGAAGAGCGCCGGCGGGTCGGGTGTGCTGCTGGGCGGCGTGCCGGGCGTGCTGCCGGGCCGGGTCACCGTGATCGGCGGCGGCGTGGTCGGCACCAATGCCGCGCGCATGGCGCTCGGCCTGGGCGCTGACGTGACGGTCCTGGACAAGTCGCTTTCGCGCCTGGCGGCGCTCGATGATCTTTACGGCCCCGGGCTGAAGACGGTGTATGCGACCGCGGACGCGGTCGATGCGGCGGTGATCGGTGCCGACCTGGTGGTGGGCGCGGTGCTGGTGGCCGGTGCCGCGGCGCCGAAACTGGTGGCGCGCGGCGATCTCAAACACATGCGGCCCGGCTCCGTGCTGGTGGATGTGGCGATCGACCAGGGCGGCTGCTTCGAAACCAGCCATGCCACCACGCACGCCGATCCCACCTACGTGGTGGACGGCATCGTGCATTATTGCGTCGCCAACATGCCCGGCGGCGTGGCGCGCACCAGCACACAGGCGCTGAACAACGCGACGCTGCCCTATGTGCTGGCATTGGCGGGGCAAGGCTGGCAGCGCGCGGTGGCGAACGATCCGGGGCTGCTGGCCGGGCTGAATGTGCATGACGGCAACATTACGCACCCGGCGGTGGCCGCGGCCTTGAACGTGCCTTGCGTGGCCTGGACCGGTGCACATCTGCCGCGGGCAGCATAGCGCCTTTTTGTCAGGAGGAAGACTGGGGCGTGATCGGTGCAAACGCCGATCCCGCCGAAGGAACGAAAGCGCAAAGAAAGCAGTTCTTTTTTGAAAAAAAGAACCAAAAAACTTTTTTCTGTTACGCGTGGCGCCCGGTCTATCCATTTTGCCCCGAGGTCGCCGCCAGGAGCAAAAGTTTTTTGTTTCTTTTTTTCAAAAAAGAAATACTTCCTTGCTTCGCTGACGTTACAATCTCTGCGCGGGCTGCCCCATACCTGGTTCTATCCGTGGAGCAGCACGCCAGGGTTCATGATGGCGCCTGGATCGAAACGTATTTTCACGCCTTGCAGGGCAGCGCGCATCAACTCGGGCACTTCCTTGTCATAGCCCGGCAGGTGGTCGCGCCCAACGGCATGGTGGTGTGTGCATGTGCCGCCGAAGCCAATCACCGCCTCGTTGCACGCCGCTTTGATTTCGCGCCAGGCGGCCAGCGCACTTGCAAGACCGCCGGCGGGCCCGCGCACCGCGTAGCTGAAATAGGGCGCCGGACCATCCGGATAGACGTGCGTGATGCGGCAGGAGAGGGTCACGTCCCCACCAGTCACACGCCGTATCGCGTCGGCAACGGCGGCGCGCACACCATCGTAAAAAGCGGAAAACCGATCCCAGGTCACAGCGCTTTCGAACGTGTCGACGATGATGCCGGCGCCCACCATGGGGTCGCGGTAATACGGCATGCGGAGGAATGCCATCCGCCACGCGTCGGCGCTGCCGCCGCCCTCGGCCGCCGGCATGGCGCTGCCACCGCTATCGGCGACGATTTCATAGGCGCGCGCCATCGCCGCATCGGTCGGATGATCGGCGCTTTCAAAGGCGACGATCAGCATCGGTGAGGTGCCGTCGCCGACGCGGGCGAACGTAACTTCGGCCGCGTCCAGCAGCCGGCAATTGCTGGGATAGAGACCGGATTGCGCGAGCCGGCGCAGCGCTTCGATCGCCGGCGCCATGGCCCGGAACTGAAATGTCCCAGCAGCCTTGAAGCGGGGCCGGTCCTGCACGCGCATCCAGGCGCGTGTGATGATACCGAAACATCCTTCCGAGCCGATCAGCAGGCGGTCCGGTGCGGGGCCGGCGCCGGAGCCGGGAAGGCGACGTGTCTCGATCGTGCCCGCCGGCGCCACCATGCGGATGTTTTCGACGAAATCGTCGATATGGGTGGCGAGCGTCGCGTAATGGCCGCCGGCGCGGGTCGCGATCCAGCCGCCGAGCGTCGAATAGGCAAAACTCTGCGGAAAATGCCGCAAGGTCAGACCGTGCGGCTTTAGCTGCGCTTCCAGATCGGGCCCGTAGGCGCCGGCCTCGATCAGTGCCGCGCGGCTGGTGCGGTCGATGTCCAGGACGCGTCCGAAACGCTCCATGTCCACCGTTACGCTCGGCGC
>DATJOH010000369.1:0-11243 GCA_035507235.1 Acetobacteraceae bacterium | reverse complement strand
CCGGCGAAAGATCAAGCGGCGCCACACGCGCATCCGTGATTACGAAATCGTTGCCCGCACCGTGCATTTTGCGGAACGGCGTCAGCACGAAGCGGCCGCCGGCAGCCGTTCGATAAGAAAATCGATGAAGGCACGCACCTTTTTCGGCGGCAGGTGACGCGATGGATGGTATGCGTAAAGCGGAAATACTTCCTCCGCCCAGTCCGCCAGGACCTGTTTCAGCGCGCCACTCGCGATATATGTGCCGAGGCCAAACGCAAATGCCTGGGCAATGCCCTGGCCGGCGACGCAGGCGGCGATTGTCGTTGCAAGGTCGTTGACTACAATTCGTCCTGTCACTTTTGCCGAAACCACCTCTCTACCACGCCGAAACTCCCAGTCGAACGGGCGACCGGTGGCCGGATCGCTGAACAGCAAGCACTCATGGCCGATCAGGTCGCCCGGCACCAGCGGTTCACCACGCAGCGCCAAGTACGTGGGCGATGCGCAGGTCAGGATGCGCGTTTCAAACAGCTTGCGCGCAATCAGGTTGGACGCTTCCGGCTCGCCAAAGCGCACCGCGACGTCCACCCCCTCCGCGACCAGGTCGCCGAGCCGGTCGCTGACCAGTATGTCCAGCGACAATTCCTCGAAGCGCGTGCACAACTCGGGCAGAAGCGGCGCCAGCACCAGCCGGGCGAACCACGCATCCACATTCACCCGCAAACGACCGCGCGCCACGGCGGCGGCACCGGCGGCACTATCCGCCGCATCGGCAACTCCGGCGAGCAACGGCAGGACTTGCGCGTGGAAAAGCCGTCCCTCCTCCGTCAGCCTCAC
Organism: Acetobacteraceae bacterium; assembly: GCA_035507235.1. Taxonomy (GTDB): domain Bacteria; phylum Pseudomonadota; class Alphaproteobacteria; order Acetobacterales; family Acetobacteraceae; genus CAJCIS01. The sequence goes on along the minus strand of DATJOH010000369.1, from coordinate 10,424 downwards.
CGACCGCGGCGAGCGGTCCAACAGCCGTACGCCCACCCGCGCCTCCAGGCGTGCGATCGCCCGGCTAACGCCTGACTGGGTGAGGCCGAGCGCCTCACCGGCGCGCACGAAATTCCCCGCTTCCACGACGGAGGCCAGCACTCCGACCCCGCTCAGCAGCCTGCCATCGAGAGCCATGATGATTTCCTATCATTTTATAATGGATAATAATGCGCTGGCAGCAAGCGGCCACAAGCACGATATCGCGACCCATCGACCACCAAGGGAGTTCGACCATGACAATGACTGGGAAACGCGTCGTCGTCCTCGGCGGCAGTTCGGGCATAGGCCTGGCGGCCGCGCGGGCGGCCGCCCACGAGGGTGCGGCAATCGTCCTTGCCTCCAGCAATCCGGCGAAACTTCGGGCAAGCGCGGCAAGTTTGCCGAACGGAGCTGAAACCCACGCGCTGAATCTCGCCGACGAAACGTCCGTACAGGGCCTGTTCGCCGGACTCGGCGATTTCGACCATCTGGTCTTCACCGCCGGCGAGTCCCTGCAGCTCGGCGCGCTCAAGGATACCAGCATCGAGGCCGCGCAGCATTTCTTCAGCCTCCGTTACTGGGGCGCTACCATGGCCGCCAAATATGGCAGCCCGCGCATACGGCGAGGCGGCTCCATCGTGTTCACGTCAGGCATCGCGGCCGAACGGCCGCAGTCCGGCTGGGCGATGGGCGCCAGCATTTGTTCCGCCATGGAAGGCCTGACTCGCGCACTCGCCGTGGAACTGGCGCCGGTGCGCGTCAACATTGTTTCGCCGGGCTTCGTGAAAAGCCCGCTATGGGACAACATGCCGGAGGCGGAGCGCGAAACGCTCTACCGCCAGGTCGCTGAAAAACTGCCCGCGGGACATGTCGGCGAAGTCGACGAAATCGCCCAAGCCTATCTCTATCTCATGCGACAAACCTACGGCACCGGCATAGTGCTCCGCGTCGATGGCGGCGGCGTGTTGGTGTGAGTTGCCTCCGGCGGCCAGGGGCTCTGCCCCCTGCTGCGCAGCCCGCTGGGGCCTGAGGCCCCAGACCCCATCTGTTTTGCCCTGACAAGAGTCGGGGTTTGGGGCCCCCGGCCCCAATGGGGGTCCAAGGGGCAAAGCCCCCTGGCCGCCGGAGGCCACCTACTGCCGCCACGTCATTTCGCGCATGAAGCGGGCCATTTCGAGGACCGAGGCTTGGCGGTTTTGCACGCGTATCTGCACGCGGGTGATTGTGCCCTGGAATTTATTGGGGCCGGCATAGGCCGTGGAGACCTGGTTGCCGGTATCTTCGCCGACGGAGACGCCGTCGTAGGAGATTGCCATCAGGCAGCGGTCGAATTTCTTCTCCGCGACTCTACTGCCGTTGACGAAGAGTTTGCCGCTGCCGTCGAACGGGCGGCTGACCATGGCCTGTTCGTATCGGATGGTGAGCGCGCCGGTCGGGAGCGGATCAGCGGCTTCGATACGTTCCACCCAGGGGATCAGGCTGGTTTCGTATCGCAGCCGGTTGTCGTGAATGTAGAGCACATAGCCGGCATATTTGGAGCCGCCGGCGAGCAGCACGCCGTTGCCGCCTTCCGGCCGATCGAGTTCGATTTCGATGCTGTGATCGAGGCCGCAGACTTGCGGCGCGACGTCGTGCGCCATGCGTTCGATGGGCGGACGCAGATCCCATGCGGCGCGCACGCCGCGGCGCTGGCGGTCCTGCACCATTTTGATGATCAGCGCGCGGTCATCCAGCGGCAGCACATTGTAGCGCGCGGCGGCCGCATCCCATTTCGCTTTTACCGTGGCGGCGATATCCGGGTGCTGGGCGGAGAGGTCGGTGAGTTCGTTCGCCTCGCGTGACATATCGTAGAGCGCCCAATGGTCGTTTTCGAACGGCTCGCCGCGGCTATGCTCGGCGGTGAGGCGCCAGGTGCCGGATTCGTAGGAGCGCATGCCGCCGAGTTCGTAATATTGCTCCGTGCGGGTGGGCGCGCTGCTGCTATGAAAGGTTGCGAAAGCGCTTGCGCCTTCCAGCGGTTTTTGCCGGTGCCCCTGGTAGGTGGCGGGCCGTGCGACGCCGGCTGCCTCCAGCAGCGTCGGGAAAAGATCGACCACATGGACAAACTGGTGGCGTATGGCGCCATGGTCGGTGACGGAAGCCGGCCAGTGCACGACCATAGGATCGGCGACGCCGCCGAGATGTACATATTGCTTATATTTGCGGTAGGGCGTGTTGCTGGCGCAGGCCCAGCCCATGGGGTAATGCGGGAACGTGCCTTCCTCGCCCATGATGTCGTAAAGCGCGGTCGCCTGATCGAGCGGCACCGGCCGCATGAAGGCGGTGGCGAAGATATTGGGCGTGCCGGTGGGCGATCCTTCTGGGGAAGCGCCATTGTCGGAAAATATCAGCACCAGCGTGTTGTCACGCACGCCGAGCCGGTCGAGCGCATCCATGAGGCGGCCGACATTGCTGTCCAGGCTCGCGATGATGGCGGCGTAAACTTCCATATAGCGGGCATAGAGATGTTTCTGTTCCGGCGTCAGGCTGTCCCACGGGTCGGCGCCGAAGGAGAGCGGTGGCAGAACGGTGTTTTTCGGAACGATGTTCAGATCACGCTGGCGGGCCAGGCGCGCGGCGCGAATTTCGTCCCAACCTGAATCATATTTACCCTTGAAGCGATCGCGTTCGCGGCCGCGGGCCTGTAGCGGGGAATGCGCGCCAGGATAGGCGAGCGTGAGGAAAAACGGTTTTTCCGGCGCCATGGCGTGCTGCGTATCAATATAAGCAATCGCCTTGTCGGTAAGGTCGTCCATGACATAGTAGTCGGGCGCCGCCGGCGGCTCGAGCGGCGCGACGCCGTCGAACAATTCGCTGGGTTTGAAATAATCGGTGGAATGACCCTGAAACCAGTAGGCGCGTTCGAAGCCGCGCTGGGTCGGCCAATTATCATAGGGCCCGGTGGCCCCGGTGGTGACGGCATTGTTCAAATGCCATTTGCCGACCAGGAACGTGCTCCAGCCGGCATCACGCAGCGTTTCGCCGAGCGTTGCCGCCTCGTGCGTCAGGTCGCCGCGATACCCGGGATAGCCGCTATCAATGTCGGCGAGCCAGCCCATGCCGGCGGAATGGTGGTTGAGCCCGGTCTGAAACGCGGCGCGCGTCGGCGAGCACATCGCCGTGGTGCGAAAATTGGCATAGCGCAGACCGGCCTGCGCGAGCGCATCGATGTGCGGGGTAGGGATTTCGCTGCCGTAGCAGCCAAGATCGGAGAAACCGACATCGTCCAGAATGATGGCGACAATGTTGGGTGCGCCGGCAGGCGCACGCGCGGGGCCGCCGTAGGCAGGATGGGAGTCGGCGAAGGACAGGGCAATTTCGGGCGCGGCGCCGGCTTCCACCGGCTTGGGCGTGGTGAAGCGCCGCTGCATCTGGCGCAGCCGGTCGCCGGCAGCGGCGAGCGCGGCGACCAGACCGCCGCCTACAGCCATGCCGGCCAGAAGCGATCGCCTGTCCAGCCTACCGCGCTTTTCGTGCGCCATGTGTTTACTCCCGGTGTTGCCTTCGGCGACCGGGGGGCTTTGCCCCCCTGGGCCCACTACTGGGGCCTTAGGCCCCAGACCCCATCATTTTGCCAGGCGTGTCAAAGCACCGCGGCCGGGCACGCGGATCGCCGACGTCACAAGACAGATGGGACAAAAAACTGGGCGTTGCGCGGCGGCAGGCGCGCAACCGGGAGGTTACGCCGCGGCGAGCACCGATTTGGCCGCGGCCAGGGCGTTCACACGCGCGAGCAGCGGCGCCGGCAACGCGCAGAGGTCCAGCAGCAGATCCTGCAGACTGTTGAACCGCACTTCGTCGGCAATGTCCTCATCGTAAAGAATGAAGACGTCGGACGTTGCCGCGATGATGAGCGGCTCCTGATTGACACGGCGTTGTGCCGGGGACCGCCATTGCCGCGTCGGCTCGTAAAGATAAAGAAGTTCACCGGTTTCGCCTGGCGCGAAATCCGCCAGCCAGCCGCCATCGTTGGCGACCAGGGCCCAGGCATGGGTCCATTGTTTCGACCGGAGGTCAAAAACCGACGGGAGTTCGTTTTCTTCTTCGTGTGCATCGCCCGCGAACATGTTTCTTCGCCTCACTTGCTGGGCAATTCCTTAGCTAAACGCACCCGGAACAAGCAAGCGCCGGAAGCCCGCTCAATTTTTATTGATCTCTGTAAATGTCTTTAGATTCGGGTTACGGCCGCCTGGCTCGCTTGGCGGGCGAGGTGGACGGGTGCGGGACAATTCCGGCGTGTGGCCCGGCGTGGCAAGCTAGCGCCGCGGGGTGGCGCGGCGAATATCCTTCAATCCAGCGCGTGCGCGCCTGTAAACAAATGGCCAGGCCTGCGCAGCTGTCGAACGAAGTCGTTCACAAACGCGAGAGAATCACCCTCCTCACGGCGTGCCCAGCCAATTCTGCAGGCAAATGCCTGGCAATTCCTCGTGCCCGCAATCGACGGTTTCGATCGTAATGGTGCCGCCGGTGCCGATCGCGTCCTTTTGCGCGCGGGGACCGCGGCCAGGCCGGCTGTTCTCGCCGGTGGAAAGGCCGACGCGCAGGCGTTTATTGTTCCTGCGCGCCCAGTCGCCCCATTTCTTGCCCTCACCCGAGTACATGCAGTCCAGACACCAGACCTCGGAGAGCTGGGCAAACAGCGGGCCCGACAGGTTCAGGCCCACGGCGGCAAGGGCGTCGCCGCCACCCGAAAAGCCGGCGAGAATGAGGGAACCGGGACGCGTGGTCTTGCCGAGCGCCGCGTCGATCAGGGCGGCAAGGCCCGCGGCGGTGGCCGGGGCGCCGAATTTTGAATAGGTGCCGCCGAACGGTTCGATCAGGGCGCATTTTTTTGTTTTGAGAAGCGGGCGAAAATCCCGCACCGCAAGGGCGGCGATGTATTCCAGAATCGACGTATGAAGTTTCTTATCGTTGTTGGCATGGCCATGATAATACACCATCAGCGGTATCTGGGTGATGGCGCCGGCGGTCGGAATGAAATACATGGCATCGCCGGTGGCGTGCGGCATGCTGACGAGTTGGGTTGTTCCGTTGGCGTCGGTGGTCGGCGTGCCCATGGCGGGTAGTCTCCAGGTGGGGCGCGCGGTACAGGTAGCTTAGACGCTTATCGCTGGGGCGGCTAGGGGCCACGCGGGGACTGCTCATCATGGCGATGGACTGGGTCCAGCGCAGAGCCTATGGTGGGCCACACGGGCTTTCTTCATGGAGGAGCCCCCGATGACATCCGGTAGATACGGCATAGTGCTGGCGGCGCTCCTTGCGGTGCCGATTGCAGTCCCGCTTTCCGCGCGCGCCGATGCGTTCGTCACCACGCTCGGCACCACGCCCTTTGCCGCGTGTGCGAAGGCAGCGGCGGAAGCCAAGCGAACCGGGGTCGGCACGCGGGCCGCGTTGGCGGTGTGCGACCAGGCGATCGCGACCTGGCCCTCGCCGCCCATCGAAATGGTGACCGCATACGTCAATCGCAGCGTCGTCCAACTCGCACTCGCCCATGTCGCGGCGGCCATTGTCGACACAAGTGCGGCCATCCGGCTGAACCCCGCTCTGGCGGAGGCATACCTGGATCGTGGCATCGCGCTTTCCACGCAGCACCGCAACGAGGCCGCCATCGAGGATTTTTCCCGCGCGCTGGCGCTGCATCTCGGCCGGCCGGCACTCGCCTATTTCGATCGCGCCATGGCGCGCGAGGATAGTGGCGATATCAAAGGCGCCTATCTGGATTATCGGCAGGCAGCAGCGCTGAGCCCGGCATGGGACAAACCGCGGCTGGAACTCGCCCGTTTCACCGTGGTGCGCGCGCCGGCAAGCTGAACCGGACGCCACACCGCAACCGTTCCCAGCACGGATCGTTGCGGCACCCTGTTTGCTGCCAAGCCGAAAGCGCACGCGACAGCCCCCGCTAGCGCACAGCCGCGACTCACTCCACACTGCCACCCTCCTCGGCGACCACACGGCAGGAGTTGGCCCATGCGTTCCCTGCGCCTCCCCGGATTTGTTCTTGCGGCGTGGGTGATGCTCATCGCGCTCGGTACGACGAGCGCCGACGCCAAGGCGAAGGTGCAGCCGCCGCCGCCGCCGCCGGCGGTCGGCATAGCGCGCGCCGCGGAAATGCCGATTATCGAAACGGCGGAATTCATCGGCCGCATCCAGTCCATCAACAGGGTCGCACTGGTCGCGCGCGTCACCGCGTTCCTCGACAAACGCCTGTTTACCGAGGGCTCGGAAGTCAAGCAGGGCGATCTTCTGTATCAGTTGGAACGCGGGCCGTTCCAGGCGGATGTCGATGCCAAGCAGGCAGCGCTGGAGCAGGCGGCGGCGCTGCTCACCAACGCCACCATTACCCGCGTCCGGGCACAAGCGCTGCTTTCCACGGTGGCCGGACAGCGCTCGACCTACGACACCGCGCTCGCCACCGAGCGCAGCGACCAGGCGCAGGTGGCGGCCGCCAACGCCAATCTCGAAAATTCGAAAATCAGCCTCGCCTACACGGAAATCCATGCGCCCATCGATGGCAAGATCAGCAGTACCGAGGTCACGGAAGGCAATGTTGTCAGCCCGACCAGCGGCACTCTGGCGACTATCGTCAGCCAGGACCCGATGTACGTGCTGTTTCCGGTCTCGTCGCGCGCCGCACTCGAATTGCGGGAGCGCTATGCCGGCCACGGCGGATTCAGCGCCGTGCGCGTGAAAGTCAGACTGCCAACCGGCGAGATCTACGCTCAGGACGGCAAGATGGACTATGTCGCGCCGACCGTCTCCACCACGACCGACACGCTGACCGCGCGCGCCATCATTCCTAACCCGAAACAGCAAGGTGAAGGGGGCGACCGCACCCTGATCGACGGTGAATTCGTCCAGGTGCTGGTAGAGGGCCTGGAACCGATCAAGGTGCTGGGCGTGCCGCGCGCCGCCATCCTCTCCGATCAGGCGGGCGACTACGTATTCACCGTCGATCGGAACGATATCGTGCATGAGACGCGCGTGCAGTTGGGCCAATCCACGCCCTCCACGGCCGCGATCATGAATGGCCTCACCGAAGGCCAGATGGTGATCGTGGACGGCATTCAGCGTGTGCGCCCAGGGCTGAAAGTGTTGCCCGGGCCGACCTCTCCGCCTCCGACAACGCATTGAGCGCCGCGCCATGATCAGCGCTGTTTTTGTCGACAGACCCCGCCTGGCCATCGTCATCGCCATCGTCATCACGCTGGCCGGCCTGATCGCCCTCACGCGCATTCCGGTAGCGCAATTCCCCGACATCGTACCACCGCAAGTGCAGGTTTCCGCGGTCTATCCCGGCGCCTCCGCCGCGGACGTGGAAAATTCCATTGCCCAGCCGATCGAGGCGCAGGTCGTCGGCGTGGACAAGATGCTCTACATGAAGAGCACGAACGCAAATGACGGCACCTATAACCTCACCGTCAGTTTCGAACTCGGCACCAACCCGGACATCGACACCGTCAATGTGAATAACCGCGTGCAGACGGCGCTCGCCGAACTGCCGCAGGAGGTGCAGCAGGAAGGCCTGGTGGTGCAGAAGGCCAGCAGCGCCATCCTGGAATTCGTCAATTTCTACAGCACGACCGGCAAGCAGGACACGCTGTTCATCACGAATTATGTGACGATCGGCATTCTGGACGAAATCTCCCGTATCCGCGGCGTCGGCCAGGCGCAGTTGTTCAGCCAGCAAAAATATTCAATGCGCGTCTGGTTCGATATGACGCGCCTGACCAACCTCAATCTGGCGCCGTCGGACGTGATCAGCGCCATTTCGGCGCAAAGCGCGGTGGCGCCGGTCGGCCGCATCGGCGCGCGGCCCGCCAGCAACGCGGTGCAGTTCCAGCTCAATCTGCAAACCCAGGGCCGGCTCACCACGGCCAAGCAATTCGGCGACATCGTGCTGCGCGCCAACCCCGACGGTTCCCTGCTGCGCATACGCGACGTGGCACGTGTGGAACTCGGAGCGCAGAACGTCGATAGCGAAAGCCGGCTGGACGGCAAGCCATCGGTCGCCATGCGCATCAACCTGGCGCCTGGTGCCAACGCGGTCGCCACCGCGAACCGCGTTAATGCCAAACTGATGGAGCTGAGCCAGCGCTTTCCGGACGGGCTGCATTACCAGGTCACCTGGGACTCCACGCTGTTCGTGAAAAGCACGATCGGCGAAGTACTGCGTACCCTCGGCGAAGCCTTTGCCCTGGTTGTCGTCGTGGTGTTTCTCTTCCTCGGCAATCTGCGCGCCACCATTATCCCCACCATTGCCGTGCCGGTCAGCCTGATTGGCACATTCGCGGTGCTGCTGGCACTCGGCTTTACGGCGAACACGGTGAGTCTGCTCGCCATGGTGCTCGCGATCGGCATCGTCGTCGACGACGCCATCGTGGTGGTTGAAAATGTCGAGCGCGTGCTGGAAGAAAATCCGGCCATGCCGGTACCCGACGCGGTAAAGCTGGCAATGCAGCAGATTACCGCGCCCATCCTTGCGATTACGCTCGTGCTGCTTTCGGTGTTCGTGCCGATCGGCTTCATTCCGGGCATTTCCGGCGTCCTGTTCAAGCAGTTTGCCGTCACCATCAGCGTATCCATGATGATATCGGCGTTGAATGCGCTTACCCTTTCGCCGGCGCTGTGCGGCCTGTTCCTGCGGCATGAAACGGGGCCCAGGCGGGGCATATTGGCCAGGGTGCTGCGCGCCGTGGACAGTGCCCGCGACGGTTACGGCAATCTGGTCACCAGGCTGCTGCGCTTCTCCACGTTCTCGCTCGTCGCCGTCGCCGTCTGCGCGCTCGGCATCGCCGGCCTCGCCCACATGACGCCAACCGGGTTTCTGCCCAGCGAAGACCAGGGCGGCTTCTTCGTTTCGGTGCAGTTGCCGGATGGCGCGTCCGTCGAACGCACCAGCAAGGTGATGGCCAGGGTAGAGAAGGAATTGCTGAAACTGCCGGCGGTGGCGGACACGTTCGCCATCGTCGGCTTCTCGATCCTGGATTCGTCGCAGGAACCGAATAACGGCTTCATGTTCGTGCGCCTGAAACCGTTCGCCGACCGCACCGCCGCCTCCGCCAGCGTGGACGCCATGGTGCGCAGGGTGTTCGCGCTCGGCGCAGAGATACGTTCCGCCAACATCCTGGCGCAAAACCTGCCGCCCATCATTGGCCTGGCGACAACCGGCGGTTTCGAATATCAGCTCGAGGCCCTCCAGGGCCAGGACCCGCAGAGCATTTACAGCACCATGGGTGGCCTACTGGCGGCGGCGCGGCAGACACCGCAGATCGGCCAGATCTTCTCGACTTTCACCGCGAGCAACCCGTCGCTCTACCTCGATATCGACCGCGAGAAGGCGCAGGCGCTCGGCCTCAACATGTCGGACGTCTTCAATACCCTGCAGGCAACGCTAGGCGGCATCTACATCAACGACTTCAATCTCTATGGCCGCGTCTGGCAGGTAAATCTGGAGGGTCGCGCGCAGGACCGCAGCGATATCCCGGCACTCTGGCAAATCTATATCCGCAACAAAACCGGCGATATGGTGCCGCTGCGCAGCATCGCCGATGTGCGCATCGTGGTCGGACCACAGGTAATTACCCGCTATAATAATTATCGCTCGGTGACCATCAATGGCGCGCCGGCGCCAGGTGTCTCCTCCGGCACGGCTATCAAGACAATGGCCAACGTTTCGGTAAAGACGCTGCCGCCCGGCTGGGCGTACGAATGGACCGGCACCGCCTATCAGGAAGTGCAGGCCTCGGGACAAACCGGCATCATTCTCGCGCTTGCCGTGCTGTTTGCCTATCTCTTCCTGGTGGGGCTCTATGAGAGCTGGACCATTCCGATCCCGGTGCTGCTCTCCGTCAGCGTGGGCGTGCTCGGATCGATGTTCGGCATTATGATCTCCGGGCTTGCGCTCGACCTCTATGCGCAGATCGGGCTTGTCGTGCTGATCGCCCTCGCGGCGAAGAACGGCATCCTGATCGTGGAATTCGCCAAGGACCAGCGCGAACGCGGCATGCCAATCGCGGAAGCGGCGGCGCTCGGCGCGCGCATGCGGTTCCGCGCCGTCATGATGACGTCCTTCGCGTTCATCCTTGGCCTGATGCCGCTGGTCGTCGCCAAAGGTGCGGCCGAAATCAGCCGGCGCGATGTCGGCACGCCGGTGTTCGCGGGCATGCTCGCCGCGTCGCTGCTGGGCATTTTCCTGATACCGATGCTTTACGTTACGTTTCAAACGGCGCGCGAACGGGTGAAATCGCGGTTTTCCCGCAAGAGGTAATACCGGCGGATGAATTGTGCTACCGCCCCGGGTGGGGTGAAAAGGACAGCAGGCAAGGAAGAACTTCTTTTCTGAAGAAAAGAAGCAAAAGACTTTT
>DATJOH010000368.1:0-3700 GCA_035507235.1 Acetobacteraceae bacterium | reverse complement strand
GCCAGCCTTTACTGTCGATGAGAAACTCCTCGTCGGCGATGGCGGTGTTGTCGAGACCTGAAACGATTTCGTAGGCGTGGGCGATGCTCGGGTCGCCGGACACGCACGAGGCCGCTTGGCTGTTACTGGCGAGTGCGTCGTGCGTGGAAATCAGCAAGCGCACCCAGCGACCGGAGAGGCTGGCCAGGCGCGTTGGTTTGCCGTCGCAGAGGGCGGTGAAACTGGGGGCGTGCACGGCGCGCGGCCAGGGGAAATTACCATGGGCGGTGACGCCGGCGTTGTGGGCACGAATATAATCGATCACCGCCCAGCGCTGGTGCGGGTCCAGTGTCGGGGCGAAGCCGGGCATGGCCATGCCGCCTTCGGGGTTTTCGATGCCGTGGCTGACCCACCAGAAAAGTTCGCCGTCGCTATGCATCCAGAGATGCGCGGCGGTGAGATCGGCGGGCGGAATGGGCAGGGATTTGGCGAGCGGCCCGTTGCCTTCGCCGTTCGCGCCGTGGCAGGGGACGCAGTTGCCTGCAAAAATTTTGCCGCCCTCGACAATCGTTACGGAAGAAAATTTGGTGGGCGAGTGGTAGAAACTGGTGGGATAGGCCTGCACCAGCAGCACGTCGAAATGCGGCATGGCCAGCCAGAGCGCAACCACAGCGGCGGCGAGCGCGACGAGCGCGGCCCAGCGGATGCGGCGCAGGAAAAAGGCCATCAAAAGCAGGGCGAGGCCGCCGGCGAGTATCGCGGCGGCGCCCAGGACCTCGCGCTTGATGTCGGGATCCTCCCGCACCGCGGAAAGGCTGAATTGCCAGGCGAACGGCCACCAGGCTTGCGTGTGCATAGAGGGCTGCAATTGGCTGAGCGTGGCGGCGGCGATGACAATGGCGATGGCAAAGCAGGATTGCAGGGTGATGCTGCGGACGAGCGTGGTCCGGGCGGCGTCCGGCGCGTCACCACGCAGTGCGGGCGCGAAACGATAGCGATTCATGCAGGCGAAGCCAAGCAACACGGCGAACAGGATGGTTTTCACCAATACCATCCAGCCATAGGCGGTGCCGACCAGGCCCGGAACGCTGGCAACGAGCACCCACCCCTGATAGGCGGCGGTGACGACAATTGCGCCTACGCACCATTTTCCCAACGGCGAAAACCACCGCGCGGCGAGCGCACCGGCGCGTGGCGGCGCGTGACGTACCAGAAGCAGAAGCGGACCGAGACCGCCTAGCCAGGCGCCGGCGGCGAGCAGATGCACGGCATCCGCGACCAGCAGCACGCTTAAAGCGGAGTACATCGAGTAGGCATGGCTATGACCGGTCTGCAGCAGCACTCCAATGCCGGCGACACACGCGGCCGCGTAGGACGCGTTTTTCGACAGTGCAACCATGAGTGCGGTCGCGATCAGAACGGCGAGTTGCGCACACAGAAGATGGCCGAAGAACGTGTGCGCGACGACGGTGGGAATTGCGGCGAATGTGGCGCCGAGCGAGTTCGCGGCGGCCAGGTCGGCGGATTGCAGGATAAGCCAGGCGAGTAGCGCGAGCAGGCCGATGGCGGCGGATACCGCGGCTACGGCGCGGAGGCGACGTTGCGAGACCGCAATCTCGTCCGACGCCATGGCAACGTAGGCGCGTGGCGCTATGACGGCACCGAAAATCAGTGCGCCAAACAGCGAAAGCAGGGCACCGACCGAGATGCCGCGCGCCAGGACGAGAGAGAATCCGCCCTGGAGATCGAATCCTCCCGACATCATCCGCCGCGCCCCCTATCGACCGACCGTGAACGTGAAGCTGCCTTCCGTCTTGTGGGTGTCCACTGAGGTGGCGTGCCAGGTGACGCGATAGGTGCCAGCACCGAGTTTCTTCACCGGCACAGCGAGTGTGTCGGCTGCCGTCGCATGCAGCTTGCCGCTGGTGACGGGAGCGCCGGCGCTATCCTGCACCGCGATGGTGGAGAAATCCGGTTCCACGTCTTGCGTGAATGAAATACTCACCTCAGGCGGCGATGTCGCAACGGTGCCGCCGACAGGCGGCACCGAGCTATCAAGGAATGCGTGCGCCGAGGCGGATCCGCCAGCAAGCAAAAAAAGCAGCGTGCTGGCGGCAACGATATTGGCGCCATTCATGGTTGAATTCCTCTATATTCTAGAAGTGGAACAAGGGTGCGCCAAGCGTGTGCGGGAACAGATCGTCGAAGAACAAATGCACCTGCAGGGTGACGCCGACATTGGTGCCGGCGGCCTTGTTGGCGGGGATGAGCGCTTCCAGGCCCACCTGCAGCGAGCGATTGATGTAGATAAAGCCTGGAGCAATCGTCCACGCAGTTGGCTCGCCGCCATTGCCTGTCGTGGTGGCGGAGGAGATTTCCACGAGCGGCACCAGGTGGGCAAAGAAGCTCGGCAGGCCGTAATTCTTCACTTGCGATTGTAGATAGGGAATGGAGTATTGCAGCGAAAAGCCGGTATCCAGTTCGTTGGGATAGCCGTTATTGACTTGCAGGCTGGAGATGCCGGTTTTGGGGTCAGTGACCCGGTACGTGTTGGCCTGCACATCGGCGATGCCGTAGGAAATTTCGCCGGTAAGCGCGAACGGGCGCAGCGCCGGAATCGGCAGGTTACCGAACCCCTTGCCGAAATAGACGGTGGGCGCGGTGTTGCCGTATTCGTCCGAGCCGATGTGGGACGTGCCGGAGCGGCCGAGTTCGCGCTGTACGCCGAAGCCCAGCATGAATTCCTGCGGCTCATCGAGGCAGGCGGCCCATTTGCCGGTGACGGTGAGGTCATCCCAGCCGGTTTGTGTCTTCGCGCCGTTAGTCTGGTTCACGTTGAAATCATCATTGAAGATGATCGCCGTGTTGTCGGTGATGCGCTTATCCCACTCGAAGGCGATGTTGGTGTCGTGCTGCGGGCCGGGCCCGCCATCGGCGCCGGACCGCTGGTAGGTGACTTGCGGCAAGGTGGCTTCATCGGCGGCGCCCGGATCGTCGAGCGTCAGGGTCACGGGAAAGACGCGCGGGCCGCAGACGGCGTGCGCGAGCGCGGTGGCGGGCAACAGCAACGGCAGCGCGCACGCCACCGCGTAATCCCGAAATTTTCGGTGCATGGGAAAAATCCTGTTCAAGGCCGAAAGCAGACGCGCGCGTTGCGCACCTGGCGCACCGCGCGACGGGTTCAGGCTTCAGACAGGAACGGGAGGCCCCCTGGGGTAGGCAGCGTGCGCGGCCGACGAGGGCGGCGCGCGAGGTTGTTGCGGGGTGGTTCGCTCCCCAACCGCAAGCAGGCGCGGCCGCGGCAATGCCGGCGCGGCGGCGGCCAGCGCGACACCCGACCCCGTGCGGGCTTGCAGCAGGGCAACCTCGTGCAACAGGCGATGCGGCGCCGGCGCGCGCTGGTCGCCAGGGCGGTGACCGGGCTGACAGAGCACCATGGCGCGGTCGACGGCGCGAAGCTGATCGGCCCGCAGGTCGGCGGCCACCGAGGCGCCAATGCCGCACTGGCCGCCCACCGCCACCGCGACAAGCAGGAGCCTGAGCAGGCGCAGTATGTCACGGAACCGGTGCGAGGTCGCCGGGGGCATGGCGCCAGCATAAGGACGGGCGACGGGCACTGTAAACCGGCGGTGGCGCGGGCCGGCAGCCTGCGGCAGTTTACAGGAACGGTAGGCCCTTCTGCAGGCTGTTCTTGCTAGGCAGCGAACCTGTGTCCCAGCCG
>DATJOH010000367.1:0-3199 GCA_035507235.1 Acetobacteraceae bacterium | reverse complement strand
TGTCAAGGTTAGGCAGCCTGACGCGACTTGGCCACCAACATATTCAACGAAAACGTGCCGGCCCGCCCATGTCGCGGCGCCCGGGCATCACCTTCCTGTGATTGGCGGCCCGTTAGACGGAGACGGACCATGGTGACGGGTCTGCGCCAGAAATGGCCGGACGCGGTTTCGTTGTAGTTTCGTGTTTTTTCTGGGAATAGATTGAACTGGAGTGCGATCGAGGTGGCACGCCCGGTGGCGCCGTCAAAGCAAGAGTTCTTTGCTTCTTTCTTTCAAGAAAGAAGAATCTTCTTTTCTGAAGAAAAGAAGCAAAAGACTTTTGTCTCATTCGCCCGCGGCAGCATCCGCTTCGGCTTTTGCACGGAGTTTCATGCGGTTAGAGCGGCAAGCTTAGATGAGCAATTATTAAACTTCTACATGCCCGCCCGATGAACTTCCGTCGGTATAAGCCCTCCCATCCAATACGCCAGTTCGCGCGGATGCCGCACCGGCCATTGCACGAAATCAGCGATTTTACCCGCTTCAAGCGTGCCCAGATCCTGTTGCAGGCCCAGGGCAGCAGCCGCAATACGCGTGGCGCCGGCGAGCGATTCCTCCGGCGTGAGCCGAAACAGGCAGCACGCCAGATTCATGGCGGTGAGCAGGCTGGCAAGCGGCGAACTGCCGGGGTTGGCGTCCGTGGCGACGGCCATGGGCACGGCGTGACGGCGGAACGCCGCGACGGGCGGTGGTTGCGTGGCGCCAACGGTCAGGTAGGCGCCGGGCAGCAGGACGGCGATTGTTCCGGCCGCGGCCATGGCGCGCACGCCCCGTTCCGAGGTATATTCGAGATGGTCCGCGGAAAGCGCGAGGTGGCGGGCGGCGAGTTCGGCGCCACCGCCATCGGAAAGCTGATCGGCGTGCAGTTTCACCGGCAGGCCGAGGGCGCGCGCCGTGCTGAAGACGCGATCGATCTGCGCCGGCGTGAAGGCGATCGTTTCGAGGAAGCCGTCCACGGCGTCGGCGAGGCCGGACAGCGCGGCCTCCGGCAGTATTTCCGTAACGATCTTGTCGATGTAGCTGCCCGGATCATTCGCGAATTCCGGGGGCGTAGCGTGCGCAGCAAGGAGCGTTGTCCGCACACGGATTTTTTCGCGCATGCCTAGGGCGCGGGCGGCACGGAGCATCTTGAGCTCGTCGGCGCGCGTCAGGCCATAGCCGGATTTTATTTCAATGGTGGTGACGCCTTCCGCCATCAGGCGCCCCAACCGCTTCGCCGCGGTATCGATCAGGGACTGTTCGCTGGCAGCCCGTGTGGCGGCGACCGTGGAAATTATGCCACGACCGGATTTGGCTGCTTCCTCATAGGAGATGCCACCAAGCCGGGCTTCGAATTCGGCGCTGCGGTCGCCGGCAAAAACCAGGTGGGTGTGGCAATCGATGAGGCCCGGCGTGAGGATCTGGCCGGTGAAATCGTGCGTTTCGGTGGCCGGGCCGCGCAGATCGGACGGAAGTGCCGCGGCTGGCCCGATCCAGGCGATACGGCCGGCGCGCACCGCGAGCGCAGCATCCTCCATGGCACCGTAGGGCGCACCGCCTGCCGCCATGGTGGCAATGAGGCCGCCCTGCCAGATCGCGTCGGCGTGCATGCTTCTCCCCTTTACGCCGCGACGATAGCTGTCTAGACAGGTTGGCGCCAGGGGAATTTTTGCTCGGGAGGGTGCGTGGCTTCGTTGCTGGCGGACGCAGCGCTGCTGGAGGATGGGTTCGCGCATAATGTGCGCATTACCCATGCGGACGGCACGATCACCGCCCTGCAACACGGCGCGATGGCGGCGCCTGGCGATGAGCATGTCCCTGGCATCCTGTTGCCGGGCATGGCGAATTTGCACAGCCACGCCTTTCAGCGCGCGTTTGCCGGTTTGAGCGAATTTGACGGTGGCGGCGGCGATTTCTGGAGCTGGCGGGAGGCGATGTACCGGGTCGCGGACCGGGTGACGCCAGCGCTATGCACGCCAATTGCCGCCTGGCTGAACAAGGAGCTTTTGAAAGGCGGCTATACGTCCGCCGCGGAATTCCATTACGTGCATCATCGCCCGGAAGGGGCATGTTACGATGTGCGGACGGAAATGGCGAAGGCGCTGGCGGCGGGGGCCGCTGCTGCGGGCATGGGGCTCACCATTCTGGTCGGGGTTTATGAAACCGCGGGCCTGGACGGGTCGCCGCTGGCCGGCGGGCAGCGGCGGTTTCGCAACGATGTCGCGCAGGCGCTGGATATGGCGGTCAGCCTGCAGGAAGGCAGCATTTCGGCGGGATTGGCGCTGCATTCGTTACGTGCGGTGCCGCCCGCCTCGGTGCGCCGGGCGGCCGAGGACTTTGCCGGGCCCATCCATATTCATGTCGCGGAGCAGCGCGCCGAAGTGGAAGCCTGCGTCGCCGCCCTGGGGGCGCCACCGGTGGCGTGGCTGCTGGACAATGTTGCGGTGGATCATCGCTGGTGCCTGGTGCATGCAACGCACGCGGAGCCGGACGAAATCACGCGGGCGGCGCGCGCCGGCGCGGTCATCGGGTTGTGCCCGACCACGGAGGCGGATCTCGGCGACGGGATTTTCCGCTTCGGCGATCTGGCGGCCGCCTGCGGTTCGTTCGGCATCGGCAGCGACAGCAATGTGGTGCTGGATGCGTTCCAGGAATTGCGGCTGCTGGAATATGGCCAGCGGCTGCGCGTGGAAAGACGCAACCTGGCAGCCGCCGGCGAGGGCCACACCGGGCGCGCATTGTGGCAACAGGCAGCTTTGGGCGGCGCGCAGGCGTGCAGCCGCAAAATCGGGCGGCTGGCGCCGGGATACCGCGCGGATTTCGTCGTCATCGAGCCCACCTTCGAAACGGCGGACGCCGCCGCCGACTTTGTTCTGGATGCGGCGATCTTTGCGGCGGTTCGGGCGCCGGCGCGGCACGTGATGGTCGGCGGCGCGTGGATCGTGCGTGACGGCACGCATATCCGCGAGGCCGCGATCGACGAGGCTTATCGCCACGCGCTGAAGGCCCTGGCGGCATGACCGAAAGCCCCTACCAGGCCATAAAACGCAGCATCGCGGATGGCATTGCGTCACGGCACTACGTTCCGGGTCAGGTACTGCCGTCCGAGCATGAATTATGCCGCACCTTCGGCGTTGCGCGCATGACGGTAAATCGCGCCATGCGCGAACTGGCGTCCGAA
>DATJOH010000366.1:0-2427 GCA_035507235.1 Acetobacteraceae bacterium | reverse complement strand
GCCGCGCTTCCGAACTGCGCCCCTCGGCAGTGCAAAGCTTAATACCTGCCCACAGCCCAAGGTTGTAGAGCATGGTAATACCTCGGGGGAGCTTTCATCGGTTCCCCCATCTTTCTGCGGCCTATTCGAGCCTTTCGAACGTTCCGTCCGGCCGCAGCAGTTCCAGCACGCCGGTGGCGATACCGTAGTACGCGCCGAGAAGGCCGAGACCTCCGGACGCGACACGTTCCGCGATCCATGGGAACGTGCGCAGGTTTTCCAGCGAAACCTTCACCGTTTCATGCTCGCACGCGGTGAGAAGGTCCGGCTCGGGAGCGTCGCAGGCGCGCGTCCTGGCCCGGGCGGCGATCTGCATCCAGGGCAGCACGAAGTCGCCAAGTTGGCCTGCGTCGCCGTCCATCAACGCACGCACGCCACCGCATTGCGCATGCCCCATCACGATCACCGTGGTCACTTCCAAGCCTTTGACGGCGAACTCCAGCGCGGCGCTGGTGCCATGATAGGCGGCGTCCGGCTGGTAGGGCGGTACGAGGTTGGCGACGTTGCGGACGACGAACAGCGCCCCCGGTGCCGCGTCGAAAATCGCGGCCGGGTCCAACCGGCTGTCGGCACAGGCGATCACCGCCGCAAGCGGCCGCTGCCCCTCCGCCGCCAGTTCCTCGCAGAGCGCCCGCCGTTCGGGCCAGGTGCCGGCACGAAAGCGTCGGTATCCGGCGAGCAGTGCTTCGAGGCTAGGCGTGCTTGGCATGCGGCGCCTATGCCATGCCGCGTGCCGGCGTGGAATGGCGTGCGACCGGCGGATCCGCCGGCGCGACCACCGCCAGGCCTTGAAAATGTTGTCGCGCCGCCGCGAGGAAGGCGCTCAGATTGGCCGATTCCTGCCGCTGCGCCAGGTAGACAAGCTGCACCGGCCAGGGCGGCGGCGCATGCGCCGCCAAAACAGGCAGCAGCCGCCCGGCCATGAGCGCGTCATCCACCTGGTAGGAGAGTGCGCGGGTGATACCGAGGCCCGCTTCGGCCGCGTCGATTGCCGCATCGGCCGTGTTAACGGCGAGCCGCGGCGTCACGCGGACGGAAACGGTGCCCCGCGAGCCAAACCGCCAGGTCGCAGTCGCTCCCGCGCCCTCGAACGCGACGATGTCGTGCCGCGCCAGCGCCGCCGGGTTTGCGGGCATGCCGCGTTGGGCGAGGTAATCCGGACTGGCGACCAGCACGCGCCGCACCTCGCCGACCGTCACGGTGCGCAGCGCGCTGTCGGTCAGGTTGCCGATGCGCACCGCCGCATCCACGCCCTCCTCCGCCAGATGCATCATGCGGTCCGCGAGCAGCAGCCGCGCCGACAGGTCGGCGTGCCGGCGCAGCAGGCCGGTCATGATCGGCAGCACGTGCAGCCGGCCGAACATCAGCGGGGCCGCGATCACCAAGGTCCCGCGCGGTGCCCCATGCTCGCCCCGCGCCAGGCGCTCGGCGTCCCGCACATCCTCAAGGATGCGTCGGCAGGACGCGAGATAGAGGGCGCCGCGTTCCGTCAGCTTCACCGCGCGTGTGGTGCGGTGCAGCAGGGTGAGACCAAGCTCCTGCTCGAGTTGCGCGACAGCGCGCGTCACCGCGGCCGGCGAAAGCCGCAGACGCCGGGCCGCTGCGGCAAAGCCGGACAGGTCGGCGACAGCGACGAAGGCGCTCATGGCGTCCAACCGATCCATGGCAGCATTTCAATTCCGGCAATAATGAAGTGTCAATGCATCGGATTATTCGAGAAGCCGGCAAGGACCATATCTGGCCGCAAACACGAGGGAGGACGTCATGGGTTACGATTACTTGGACCTGGCTGCCACCGGGAGCGTCAAAGCAGCGCAGACGGCGAACGGCAGCCGCGCCATGTGGGAGAATTTCACCGGCAACCGCGCTTCGGATCGCCTGACGGACGACGAGATCGCTTTCATTGCGACCCGCGATAGTTTTTATATGGCGACGGTTTCCGAAACCGGATGGCCCTATGTGCAGCATCGCGGTGGGCCGGCCGGTTTTCTGAAAGTGCTGGACGACAAAACGCTGGCTTTCGCCGATTTTCGTGGCAATCGGCAATATATCAGTATCGGCAACCTGGCTGCCAACGACCGCGCTTCGCTGATCCTGATGGACTATCCCCACCGCGCGCGCCTGAAGATTTTTGCACATCTGGAAATACGAGATCTGAAATCGGATGCCGAGCTTGCGGCGAAATTATCGCTGCCCGGCTATCGTGCCTTGCCTGAGCGCGCCATTGTTCTGCACCTGGACGCGTTCGACTGGAACTGCCAGCAGCATATTACCCCGCGCTACACGGCGGCGGAAATAAGAGAAGGCCTTCTTTTTTGAAAAAAGGTAACTGCTCAGGCAGGAAAACCATTTGAAAAGAAAGGAAAGCAAGCAGTTCTTTTTTGAAAA
>DATJOH010000365.1:0-3414 GCA_035507235.1 Acetobacteraceae bacterium | reverse complement strand
AAAAGTTTTTTGCTTCTTTTTTTCAAAAAAGAAGAGGCTTCCTTCCTGCTTTCTCCCTCATTTTAGGGAGCCCTGCGCACCGAAGCGGCACATATGCGCCACCCCCGGACGATACACTTCTAGCATCGACATCATGCCGTGGTCCTCGTGATTGAGCACATGGCAATGAAACATGATGTGGCCAACGATCACAGGATCGGTAAAGGCGATGAGCACGCGCACTTCGCCATGCGTGGGCACGGCAACGTCATCCACGTAGCCGGAGAATGTCTGCGCCACGCCATTTATTTCTGTGACTTCGAATCCGACCTGATGGATGTGGAATTCGTGGAAATCATCCGTGGCATTCTGCACGGTCCATTCTTCCACGTTGCCGAGAGGCACCCGGAAATCCGTGCGCGCGGGATCGAACAGCTTGCCGTTGATGTAGTACTCGCCTTTCGCATTGTCCTGCGTGAAGCGGATAGTACGGCGCGCATCGACATGCCAGGCGCGCAAATCCTGTTGCGGCGGCGTGGAAGGATTTAGCAAGGCCGCAGAAACTTTAGAGCCGTTAAGGATTTCGCCGATCGCACGTTCCGTGGTGAGGGTCGGGCCGGCGCCGGTCAGCACACTGTCGGCAAAGAGGCGATGCAAACCACGCGATACGGCCCGCACCACAACGTCCACGCGCGAGGCCGGCATGATGTCGAACCGGTCGGACTGGGCGGCGTTGCGCGCCGGCATGCCGTCCCGCCCGATAACGCGGAACATGAGGCCCGGCGACCTCAGATGCAATGTAAGGTTTGCACCCTGATTGCTGACCCGCCAGAGCTCCACGCCACCTGGCGGCAGCACATCGCGCCAATCCGACTGCGCATTGATGGATACCACGCGACAATGCAATTCGTGCCGCAAGAAGGTTTCGGTGCAATTGGAATCGCTCCAATCCTTCAATATCAGCAGTTTCTGAGGCACTGCGCTCAGCCCGGCGAAGCGCGCGGCAAATCCCTCGACAAGCAGGGCGCCGGACAGGCCTGCGGTGACATGCGCTTCCGCGGCGCCGGGCGCGTGGTCATGATACCAGAACAAGCCGGGCGGATGGTTTGGCGGTATGCCAAAATCGTAATCGAAACTTTGGCCGGGCGGGATGGCGATGCGCACATTATCGCCGTGGCCCTGCGGCGAAACGCGCATGCCGTGAAAGTGCAGATTGATCGCGTCCGCCATGCGGTTCACGACATGCAGCCGCACGCGGTCACCGGCACGGACCCGAAGTACCGGGCCGCCGTACGAACCGTTGAAGCCGGCCCCGAGGAAACTGGCTTTGCCAATATGAACGGTGCGCGGGGCGGCAACGAGGGTTGCGGCGAGCACACCGTTGCGGCTATCGATTTCCGGCAAGCCGCCAAGGTCGATGGGATCGGACAGAAGCGGCTGCGGTTGGAACAGCAATGTTCCTCCGGCGACGGCGGAAAATAGGAGGACCCCCATAATCGACGCGCGTAATTGACCGCCCGGCGCGGCGGCCGGAGATGCGTCGCGCGGCATGGGGCGCCTACTGCACCAGCACGTTCAGCTTCATGCTGGGATGAATATGACAGCGTATCTTGAACTTCCCCGCCTTGTCGAACAGCACGTCCACATTGCCGCCCGGCGGCTGCACCCCCATGTCCTTGGCATCGTCGTCATCGTCGCCTTCCTGCACCAGAATGTTATGGTTCACGTCATCCTTGTTGGCGAATATCACATGATCGCCGACCTTCACGGTAATATCCGATTCGCTGAACGCCTGCCCGGCCTGGACAATGGTGGTGGTCGCGGCAATGGCGCCGCCGGCCAGAGCCACCAGGCCCGCGCCGGTGATGAAGATGAGAAGCCTGCACCTCATTGGCCATTCCTTCAGAAATGCCACGCGGCCCACGCACTGAGATAGAGCGTGTTGTTCCGCGAGGCGCCATGCGTCTGACCGTCGAATTCCGTGTACAGCACGTATTGCGCGGCCAGGCGCAGATTTCCCCATTGTATGATCGAGTTCGGCTTGCCAAACGGCGCATAGGCAATTTCCAGCACCGCGCCGCCGCTGTTTGGATTGCCGTTCGGTATGCCCCAGTAGGGCTGATTCACGGATCCGGTGGTGTGGAAGATTTGCGCGGAGGGCGTGACCGTGGCGGCAAGGCTGTACGAAATATCCGCGCGCATCGTGGTCAGGTGGCCATGCGGATCGGCGCCTGTAAGCACACTGCTCGCGGCAAGATCCTGATCTTCGTGAATGATGGTGGCATGGGTTGATATCACATCGCTTGCGACCATCCGAGGCACGAAGGTGAATTGCCAATTGGCGTCCGCCGCTAGGTCGGTGAAACGATCGGCGCGATTGCCCGCCGAGATGCCGCCGGGCAGGATGTGCGCGACAATGCCGTAAGTGCCGATTTCCCAATTGCTGCGGCCAAAATCATGCTGCAGCGCCAGCCGCCAGTAGGGCAGCGTATCCACAACGCTGTCGGTGCCGGCCACCGGCACGGTGCCGAGTGCATTCCTGATATCACGGCCAAGGCCGCGATAGAGATCAGCCTCGGTATAGACCCAGTCATTCCACATGACGTAGGCACCGAGACCCACCACCTGTTGTGCCAGGCTGCCATCGATACGCGTGGCTGCGGTAGGGGTGGGTGCCAGCGCCGAACCATTATAGGGAAAGCCCCAGGTTGGGGTGGAATTCCATAGATCCTGCACGGTGGGATTGTTGTTCAACGTCAGGCCCCAGACGCTGTCGATGCCAAAGATATCGCGCTCGTGGGCGTAACGTATGTCACTGTTGTCGATCTGGTATTGCCGCGCGACGCCATCGTAGGTGGTCTGCACGAATGCCCCGATATGGCGCGCGATCGCACCCGCGTAATAGAGCGACGCCTGATCGAGCGCGAAATTGTCGTTCGGCGCGAACCAGCGCGCCGCACCACCCGGCTGGCTCGCTTGCGTATGCGTGAAGGAGCCGTAAATGCTCATGGCGAGAGGCGGAAAATGCTTCTTGCCATCGCTGGCCGTATAGCCGTTGAGCTTGAAGGAACGACCGAACGGGCGAAGCTGCGGTCCAAAGGCACCGACATGACAGGCGGCGCAGGGCTGGCCGGTTTGTTCCGCGAAGCTCGGCACCGCTCGCGCGGCAAATGGCCACAACGCGGACAACAGCAACAGTAACGCCAGGATGCGGTAAGCCATGCCTGAGCGTGGCACGCCAAGGGTTAACGGAATGCTATCCGATCGCCGCGCCGCGAACCGCCCGCGGGCAAATTAATATCTGCGCCCTTTGCTGGCCTAGCCGCCGAACGGCGCATCCGGTGGTGTACCGAGGACAGCCACGCGGGTCGCGCCATCTTCACCAATCTTCTGCAGCAGGAACGAGGTTCGCCGCGTCGCGGTGCGGCTGATCCA
>DATJOH010000364.1:0-6034 GCA_035507235.1 Acetobacteraceae bacterium | reverse complement strand
GGCATGCATCGAAGCGGCACCTCGCTGCTGGCTCAGCTTGTTGCGCGCCTCGGCGTTGCGCTCGGTCAGAGCGTGCTGACCCAGTCGGCGCCGGACAACAAGCATGGCTATTGGGAGCATCGCGAAATCGCGGAAATCCAGGACCTCCTGCTCGCGGCGCTTGGCCGTATCTGGCATGAACCGCGCGGGGTGCTGCCCTTGCCGCAGGGGTGGCTCGCCAGCGAACCGGCTGCTGCCGCCATTGCGCGCCTGACGACCATCGTAGAGGCGGAATTGGCTGCCAATCCCGGGTCGTTGTGGGGCTTTAAGGATCCGCGCACACTGCGTTTCCTGCCGATGTGGCATAAGGTTTTTGCGGCCTGCGGGGTGGCGCCGATTTTCATCCTGGCGCTGCGCCGGCCGGAGAGCGTGGTCGCCTCGCTCGTAAAGCGCAATGGCCTCAATCCCGCGCATGCGCGTTTCCTGTGGGTGCAGCACAATCTGGAGCCGTTCCGGGGCGAGCGCATGTCGCTCGCGGCAACCATCGACTATGACCAGTGGTTCGCGAAGCCGGCGCGCGGCCTGCAGGCGATCCTGCGGGCAATCCGCTCGCCGCTGCCCTGGCCGGTAGCACTCGATTTGTGCGACCTGATCCTCGATCGTGGCGAGCGCCACCACCAATCCGCCGGTCAGGCGGATGCGACGCTGGCAGACCGCATCTACCGGCTTCTGCTCGATTCGCTCCCGGAAACCTTCCGTGCGTATCGCCTGCACCAGTTGGCCCGCCAACTCGACGAGTCAGAGTCGATGTTGTGTGCATGGCAGGAAATGATCGAACAATGTCAGCCCCCCGGCGCGCCGCCCACGGCGCATTGGGCCCGGATTGCTGCGCAAACGAAAGCGGCCACGGTTGACGTCGCCGCGGGAGACGACGCGGCAAATGCCATCTAGCCGACACAGACCTGGTGGGCAGAATTTCGCACTTGGTGCCGTTGCAGGCGGAGTAAGGAAGTTCTTCTTTTTTGAAAAAAAGAAGCAAAAAACTTTTGCTCCTGGCATCTTGCATCCGGGTTCAAAACTGCGAACACGGTGCTATCCGTAACAGAAAAAAGTATTTTCAAAAAGAACTACTTGCCTTTGTGTTCAGCCCGACCCGGGCTCGAGCTCGATGCACACATGGTCCGCGAAAGCCCAGGCATAATCCTGGACACCTTCTATGGTGGACAACAGCATCAAATCAGTGGGTTCCAGGCTCGGCCGGTCGATGACGACGGCGGCCGTCGATTCGCTGCCGGGAAGAACTTCGACCCAACCGGACTCGGCAACCGGCACGCCGTCCACCGTTACGTTGAACGCCATGCGCACCTTGCCGCCCAGCGCGTTGCGATGGCTGAATTTGATCGTCACCTTGCGCGTCTGCGGCGGCAGCGCCTGCGGGATCAGCACTTGCGTCACCCGGTTCGACAGCGGATGCACAAGCAGTCCCGTCGCTTCCAGCCGCACCACCGACCAGCCGACCGGCAGGTCATCGGTTGGCGCCAGCAGTTCGATTTGCGGAAACGAACTGAATTTCAGGATGCGCGGCCGGGTCTTGAGGAATTCGCGCACCGAAAGCGGCGATTCGTCATATCGCCTGGCGTTGCCTTCCAGCCATTTGAGGGAATCGAACAAGGTGTTCTGGCTGAGCACCATGTGGATCACATCCTCCAGCCTGCCGTAGCGGGCCGCCAGGTCGAGGAAGCGGTTGATGTTCTCCGGACTGTCGGGAGCGCCATCCATCATCTGCCGGTGCAGCTCGCCGAATTGCCGTTTGCCGGCCCGCCACCAGCTCTGGCTCTTGACGTCGCGTGCCAATGTCGATTCATGAACGAAATCGATGAGCTCGTGCAGCCAGCGCTGATCCCGCGGCCGCAGGCCGGAACGCGCGCGCTTGGAGCCCGCATAGATCGACATGTTCTGCAGCATCGAACTGTCGGTGACACGGTAGTTGAATAAAGGCTCCGGAACAAATACGATTTTGCGCCCCAGGCTCTCGGATTTTACGAAGAACTCGTAATCCTCGGCGCCCACGCCGTATATTTCGGTAAAGCCGCCATCCTCAAGGAACCGGTCGCGGCGCACCAGTGCGTTGGCATCGCCATATTCATTGTGTGTCAGCGCCAGCGGCAGCGACGCGCCGAGCGGAAAATATTCGAACTTGGCGAGTTCGATTTCCTCCTCCGCCTCCGCTTCCTCGCGGAAGAAACGCGCCATTGCCGTGACCACGTCGGCATCGGCGTAGATCGCGGCCCGCACGAAATATTCGATTTCATGCGGCAGCGGCAAATTGTCGTCATCCTGGAACTTTACGTAATCGCCGCGGGCGCGCCGCACGCCGGTATTGCGCGCGGCGCCGAGATAGCGGTTCTTCGTGCGCACCAGCGTCAGCTTGTAGTTGAATTTGGCGCCGGCGAGGCTGTTCAGATAAGCGATCGAGGCGGTATTCGTACTGCCGTCGTCCACCACGACGACCTCGAAATTGCGGTATGTCTGCTGCTCCAGCGTCGCCAGCAACTGCTTCAGCATGGCGTGACGGTTGAAATGCGTCACCACCACCGAAACGAGTGGCCGCTCCTGCTCGATCAGGGCCAGTTGCTCGCGCCGTTCGCGCAGAACTTCGGCCTGCAATGCCGCGAAGCCATCAACAAGCTGCTCGGCGATGGTTGGCGGATCGAATTTAAGTCTGGTGGCACCGACGCCCCGCTCCATGACATCCTGGATCTTGCTCGCGAGCGCCGTCGCGGTGGGCTCGAACAGCACCGCCGGCTGGTCCGCGTCAGCA
This sequence comes from Acetobacteraceae bacterium, assembly GCA_035507235.1. GTDB lineage: Bacteria > Pseudomonadota > Alphaproteobacteria > Acetobacterales > Acetobacteraceae > CAJCIS01. The sequence goes on along the minus strand of DATJOH010000364.1, from coordinate 3,234 downwards.
ACAAGTTCCGGAATGCCGCCCACCGCGCTCGCGATAAACGGTATGCCCTCGACGATACATTCGAAGACGGTGCAAGGGGAATTCTCATCGGTTGACGGAATGACCGCGAGCACGCCGTGCCGACGCAGATAGCGCAAACCGCCATCGCGATCGAGGCTATGGCGAAAATCGATGAGATTCGGCACGTTGCGCAATTCGTCGAGTGCTACGGCACCGGAATGTTCGTTGTTGATGGTGGAGAATTTGCCGAGGAAGGTGAACTTCAATTGCGGCAAAACGGTGGAGAGCGCGCGAATGGCGCGCAGCATGATCAGGAAGCCCTTGCGCACGTCCTGCCGCGCGAAGAACACCACTTCCGACAATTGGCCAGGCAGCAATTGCCGCGGCAGCTTGGCGTCGCCGACCGTCGGCATGATGTTCTTATGCACGTAGCTATGCCGCGGCAGCTTCACGCCCTGAGCCCGTAGCCACTCCAGCAAATGGTGGCTGACGCCAAGCACGACGTCGGCAAATTCCAGTGTGCGCTCTTCCAGAAAGCAGATTTCCATCTGGTCCGGGGTCGCCATCGGCCGTTCGTCTATGCTGAGCGCCCAGCGCGTCGGCCCGTGCACGGTCACGATCACCACCGTGTCCAGCAGCGCCGTACCGGTATGCCGCGCCTGCGCCGTGTAGAAACCGTTGCCGAGATAATCGTTGAAATGCACGATCGCCGGCTTCTGGCGGCGCAACAGCCAGTAGATGGCATACGACATCTTGCGCGGCGAATTCATCCAATCGGCCGGCACGAATTCCTGCAGACAGGAGAATTCGATGCCGCGCCGCCGCAAATCGGCAATCGCATTGCGCACGAACTCGGCGTTGAGGTCCAACCGCGCCGTGTAAATGATGCTGAGCGCGGCACCGCGTTGCGACAGCATATCGATCAGCCCGCTATTGGCGGTGCCGAGGCCCCCGTTCTTGTGGAAAGCCACCATTTCGTTGGTGACGATCGTTACGCGCGTGCCAGCAGCAAGCCGCGCCGACGGCGTGCGCTCGAGGAATTGCGCGAGTTCGACGAAGCCGGCCGTGCTGGGCGCCCGATCCTCGGTGGGCAGATCGAAATCATGCTTCGGCTCGAGCAGCGCCGCGGCGCCAGGCATCACGTCGTCGCCAATCGCCACAGGCGGCAATTCGGCGGCGCTCGGCGTCGCCAGGCTAGCCGTTGCGCGGGCGGTGTCGCTACCCTTGCGGCCCTGGCCGCGCGGCGCACTCGCCCCCGGCGCATCCTGGACGGTTTGCGCGCGGGCCCTCCGCAACCTCGTCTTCGATACCGGGGTGCCTAAATCCACAGCCCAACCCCACGCTGCAATGCTCCTAACTCCCTGTCCGGGCAGCGTGAGTCAAGCCAAACCTTTGCGATTTCGCTGCGGTGCAAAATACGTTGCCGGTTTCGACCTGGGCGCGCCTCCCGCCAGGTCGCCGATTGCCACGCGCGGATGCGACCTAGTCGGCCGCGTCGGCCAGATTTTCCGGCTTCACCTTGCTTAACGCCGCCATTTTGTCCTCCACATGGCGACTGAATACGTATTCCGCCGGCCGTTGGCCGGAGAGCGAAATCTCCGGCGCCATCGGCCCGCTCGTGCGCGGCCCGCGCAACGCCACCGCGGCGATTTTCAGCGGATGCTTCACCGCATCGACCACTGCCGCCGCTTCGTAGCCGGAATGCACCATGCAGTCGGCGCATTTTTCATAATTTCCGGTCCCGTAGCTATCCCAATCCGTGGTTTCCATCAGCTCGCTGAAGGATTTGGCGTAGCCTTCCCCCAACAAATAGCACGGACGCTGCCACCCGAAGACGTTGCGCGTCGGATTGCCCCACGGCATGCAGTGGTAATTCTGGTTGCCGGCCAGGAAATCAATAAAGAGCGGACTCTGACCGAATTTCCAGCCGCGCCCGACCCCGCGCGCCAGAATGTCGCGGAACAGCTGCTTCGTCTTCTGCCGGCTGAGAAAATGTTGCTGATCCGGGGCGCGCTCATACGCGTAGCCCGGAGACGTCATAATACCGTCAACCCCGAGCGCCATCACCTCGTCGAAAAATTTAGCAACACGCGCCGGATCAGCCCCGTCAAACAACGTGCAATTGATCGAAACCCGGAAACCACGCGCCTTCGCGGCCTTGATCGCCTTCACCGCGCGATCGAACACGCCCGTCTGGCTCACCGCCCAATCATGCATCTCCTTGTCGCCGTCCAGATGCACGTCCCAGCAGAAATACGGATGTGGTTTGTATTGATCGAGCTTCTTTTCCAGCAGCAGCGCATTGGTGCAGAGATAAATGAACTTCTTGCGTGCCAGGATCTTTTCGACAACCTCCGGCAATTCCTTGTGCAGTAGCGGCTCGCCGCCGGCGATCGCCACAACCGGCGCGCCGCACTCATCCACCGCCTGCAGACATTCCGCCACCGACAACCGCTGGTTCAGAATGGGATCCGGATAATCGATCTTGCCGCAGCCGGCGCACGCCAGGTTGCAGCGGAACAATGGCTCCAGCATCAGCACCAGCGGGTAGCGCTTGCGCCCCGCCAGGTGCTGCCGCACCACATACGCCCCCACACGCAGAACCTGCTTCAACGGAACCGCCAATGCGTGCACTCCCTGACCCGGCCGTGATGGCTCGCCCCGCGCGAACCCACTCTATTCCCGCGCCGCCCGCGCATGACCGGGCAATGCGCCGGGGACTCGGCCGGCGGCGACGCAACCCGGGATATTGCATTGCGATCTGCCCTTAACAACCGGCCCGCCGAAGCCCCAGGCATTCGCGCGTATGTTGCGGCGCCTCGGACACAGGGAGCAGCCGCGGCGTGACCGGCCGAGTACGCGCGGATCAGGCCCTGGTGGCCCGCGGCCTCGTCGAATCCCGCGCCCGCGCGCAGGCCCTCATCCTGGCGGGCAAGGTCTTCTCCGGCGAACGTCGTGTCGAAAAGGCCGGCGAACCCGTGGCCGCCGAAGCACCGCTCGCCGTCCGTGGCGAGGACCACCCCTGGGTCTCCCGCGGCGGCCTCAAGCTCGCCCACGGTCTCACCCATTTCGGCCTGTCCCCGGCCGGCCGCGTCTGCCTCGACATCGGCGCCTCCACCGGCGGCTTCACCGACGTCCTCCTCCACCACGGCGCCACCCGCGTGCACGCCGTGGATGTCGGCCACGGCCAACTCGCCTGGCGCCTGCGCGGCGACCCCCGGGTCGTCGTGCACG
>DATJOH010000363.1:0-3082 GCA_035507235.1 Acetobacteraceae bacterium | reverse complement strand
CGACCGAATTCGCCATTGGTCCCACCGAATCGAGCGAAGGCGATAGCGGCAGCACGCCCGTCAGCGGCACCCGCCGCGCCGTCGGCTTGAATCCGGTGATGCCGCACAACGCCGCCGGTATGCGGCACGATCCGCCGGTATCCGTGCCGATCGCGCCATAGGCAAAACCATCGCTGACCGAAACGGCAGCGCCCGACGAACTGCCGCCCGCGATACGTCCCGCCGCCCGATCCCACGGCGATTTCGGCGTGCCGTAATGCGGATTGATACCGACGCCGCTGAACGCGAACTCCGTCATGTTCGTGCGTCCAATGAGCACGAACCCCGCCGCCATCAGCCGCGATATCGCCGGCGCGGTCGCCGCTGCCGGCGGCGCCCCCGCCAGCACCACGCTCCCGGCGGCCGTCGTTTCGCCCGCGACGTCGAACAGATCCTTTATGCTGATCGGTATGCCGGCAAATGGCCCCGGCGCCCGGCCGGCCCGCCGCAGCGTATCCATGGCATCGGCGCTCGCCCGCGCCTCCGCTTCATACAACCTGATAAACGCGCGCCCCCCTTCGCCCTCAGGATCGGCAATCCGCGCCAGGCATGCCTCCACCAGCGCCCTGCCGCTTGTCGCGCCAGCCGCCAGCCGCACCGCCAGTTCCCGCAACGTCGCCATCACCACTCCCCGATTTGACCGCAAGCCGCGGAGTGTCTCGCCCGGCCGCGCCGCCTACCTCCCCTGGCGAAGCACCGAGGATCATCCCACCATGCATCTCGCCATGACCGAAACCGCCCAGGACCCGCGCTGGCAGTCCGTCCGCCACCGCGACGCTACCGCCGACGGCCAGTTCGTCTATGCGGTGAAAACCACCGGCGTCTATTGCCGCCCGTCCTGCGCCGCCCGGCCCGCCAATCCACGCAACGTCAGCTTCTATCCCAACCCAACCGCGGCCGAAGCCGCCGGCTACCGCCCCTGCAAGCGCTGCACGCCCAACGCGGCCGCCCCCCGCGAACGCCAGGCTGCCCTCATCGAAGCCGCCTGCCGCCGCATCGACGCAGCGGAGGAAACACCCTCCCTCGACACCCTCGCCGCGGAAGCCGGCCTCAGCCCCTATCATTTCCATCGCCGCTTCAAGGAAATCACCGGCCTTACGCCGCGCGCCTACGCCGCCGCCCGCCGCGCCGCCCGCGTGCGCGCCGAACTCGCCGACGGAAACGAAACAATCACCGAAGCCATCTACGGCGCCGGCTTCAACGCCAGCAGCCGCTTCTACGAAGCCTCGAACGCCATGCTCGGCATGACCCCCAGCACCTACAAGCGTGGCGGCGCTGGTGCGGAAATAAGTTTCGCCATCGGCGAATGCTCCCTCGGCGCCATCCTCGTCGCCCAATCCGATCGCGGCGTCTGCGCCATCCTGCTCGGCGACGATCCCGACACCCTCGCGCGCCAACTGCAGGATCGCTTCCCCAACGCCACGCTCTCCGCCGGCGACCCCACCTTCGACCGCCGCGTCGCCGAAATCGTCGGTTTCGTGGACGCACCAAATATCGGCCATCACCTGCCGCTCGATATCCGCGGCACCACCTTCCAGCAACGCGTCTGGCAGGCCCTGACGGAAATTCCACCAGGTGCTACCATCAGCTACGCCGAACTCGCCCGCCGCATCGGCCAACCCAAATCCGTCCGCGCCGTCGCGGCGGCATGCGCCGCCAATCAACTCGCCGTACTGATCCCCTGCCATCGCGTGGTCCGCGGCGACGGGGCACTCGCGGGGTATCGTTGGGGGGTGGAACGTAAGCGGGCATTGATTGAAAAAGAAGAAGGACTTCTTTCTTGAAAGAAAGAAGCAAAGAACTTTTGCTCTTGAAGGACGCGCGACGCGTGGCGGAGAGCGACTGGAATGCTATCTCAGACAGTCTAAACATTTACGGTGCGGCAACCATCGAATCGCTGCTGACGTCAGGCGAATGCGAACACCTCGTCGCGCTCTACGCCGACGAAAATGCCTTTCGCAAGAAAATCGTCATGGCCCGCCACGGCTACGGCCGCGGCGAATATCAATATTTCGCCTATCCGCTGCCACCGCTCATCGAAGGCTTGCGCACCGCCCTTTACGCCCGCCTCGCCCCCATCGCCAATGCCTGGAACCAGACACTCGACAACCCCACCCGCTATCCCGCGACTCACGCGGATTTCCTGCACCTCTGTCACGAAGCCGGCCAGACGCGCCCGACACCTTTACTGCTGCAATACGGCCCCGGCGACTACAATTGCCTCCACCAGGATCTCTACGGCGACCTCTTCTTCCCCCTCCAGGTCGCCATCCTGCTCTGAGCCCCCGACAGCGATTTCACCGGCGGCGAATTCGTCCTCACCGAGCAACGTCCCCGCATGCAAAGCCGCGCCGAAATAATCCCCCTCCGCCAGGGCGACGCCGCGATCTTCCCCGTCCACCGCCGTCCGGTCCAAGGCGCCCGCGGCTCATATCGCGTCACCATGCGCCACGGTGTCAGCCGCCTCCGCACGGGCCACCGCCACACACTCGGCATCATTTTCCACGACGCGCGATAAACGCGCGCCGCCGCATTCAAATTCCCGCGAGCCCTCGTCATGATGAAGCTGCGCGATGTTCCGGCGCCAAGCCGCGTGCTACGCATCCGCGAGGCTCGTTACGTACCGTCCAGCCATGCCCTCATCGGATTGCGGAGATTCACCATGCTAAACGCCGCGGCGCGCGCGCTGATGCTTGCCACCACCCTCCTTCTGCCGCAGTCCGTTCAGGCCGCCACGGCAAATGGATTCGTTCCGAGAAAAGCACGGCCATTCTCCGACAAGTTCACCAAGGATACGTCCCTCGATCCACGCTGGACGCTCGCCGAGCCCAATCCCGGATCCTCCTACAGCCTCGGCACGCGTGGCCTGGTGCTGGATGCCTCGGCGCTGAACGGCGGCGCCGACCTCTGGCCGCTTACCAATTACAACGCGTCCCTCCTGCTGCAGCCAATCTCCTCGTCACTGAACTGGACTGTCACCACCAAAATCGCATTCCAGGTTACCAACAACTACATGGGCGCCGGCCTCGTGCTGACCACGCAA
>DATJOH010000362.1:0-5401 GCA_035507235.1 Acetobacteraceae bacterium | reverse complement strand
CGGCGCTGTTGCGACCAGAAAACGAAGTATTGCAGCCGGCGGCCTGGTCGCTGTTGGCGGGGGTTGCGGTGTTCGAGGCGACGGCGTCCTTCGCGCCGGCCGCGGCACTGATGTTGAAATGGCCGAACGATTTGTTGCTGGATGGCGGCAAGCTGGGCGGCGTGCTGATCGAATGTGCGCTCAGGTCAGATGGCAAGGTGGACTGGGTGGTGATCGGCGTCGGCGTTAATTTGGTTGCCGCGCCAAAGCTCGCCGATCGAGCGACTTCGTGCCTGGCGGATGTCGCCCCGCCGGTGCCGGCCGAGGATGTCGCGCGGCTTCTGATGGCGGAGATCGACCGCTGGCGCGCCACCGGCTTCGCGGCGGTGCGGGCGGCTTGGCTGGCGCGCGCGCACAAGGTGGGAACCAGGTTGCGGGTGCGGTGGGCGGAGGATTTTGTGGAAGGCGCCTTTCTTGGCCTGACCGAGGATGGTCGCCTAATTCTGGAGGGCGCCGGCGCCATCGTCAGCGGCGAAGCAGAGATTCTGCCGCAGGATGAGGCTGTGCTAAAAAAACGAATGGGGTCTGGGGCCTAAAGGCCCCGTCGTGCGTAATGCACGCCTTCTGCGTGACGGGGTCCAGGGGCAGAGCCCCTGGCCTTTTTCAAGGGTCACTCGAATGAAGCTGGTAATCGATGCCGGCAACACGAACGTCGTGTTCGCGGTGCATGACGGAAGTCGCTGGGCCGGCATCTGGCGCATCGCGACCGAGCCGCAGCGCACCTCCGACGAGTATGCCGTGTGGCTGCTCACCTTGCTGACGCACGCCAAGCTGACGCCGGACCTGGTGAGCGAGGCGGTGATCGGCACCGTGGTGCCGGCGGCGCTCTATCATTTACGGCGGCTGGTGCGGGAATGGTTTGAGGTTGAGCCGCTGGTTGCCAGAAGCAACCTGGATTGGGGGTTCGAAATCAGGGTGGATGCGCCGGCGGAGGTGGGGGCGGACCGGCTGCTGAACGCCCTGGCGGCCTATCATCTGTTCCAGCAGGCGTTGGTGGTGATCGATTTCGGCACCGCGACCACCTTCGATGTGGTGGCGGAAGACGGCGCCTATCTTGGCGGCGCGATCGCGCCGGGGATCAATCTATCGATCGAGGCGTTGCACCAGGCGGCAGCGCGGCTGCCGCGCATCGGCATTGGCCGGCCGCAGGCGGTGATCGGCCGTGGCACGGTGCCGGCCATGCAATCCGGCATCTACTGGGGTTATGTGGGGCTGATAGAAGGGCTGGTCACGCGCATCAGGCGGGAGATGAACCAGCCGCTCAAGGTGGTGGCGACCGGCGGGCTGGCGCCGCTGTTTTCCGAAGGCACGGAGATTATTGACCGTATAGAGCCTGATCTGACCCTGGATGGTTTGCGCATGTTGGCGGAACGCAACCCGGCCCCCAGATTAAGCCGTGACAGACTGCGCAGTAACATCGAAGGCGATTAATGGACGCATTATCGGGCGATCTGGCCTTCCTGCCCTTGGGCGGGACGGGCGAGATCGGCATGAATCTCAATTTGTACCGGTTTGGTGGCAAATGGCTTGCCGTGGATTGCGGCATCGGGTTCGGCGGCAACGAAATTCCGGAAGCAGAAATCATCATGCCCGACCCCGGCTTCATCGCCGAGCGGCGGGACCGGCTGGTCGGGCTGGTGATTACGCACGCGCACGAGGATCACGTGGGCGCGGTGGCGCATTTGTGGCGCCAGCTGCGATGTCCGGTTTACACCACGCCGTTCACCGCCGCGGTGCTGCGGCGCAAGCTGAGCGAAGCGCAGCTACTGAATGAAGTGAAAATCCATGTGATTCCGCCGGGCGGATCGTTCGATCTGCCGCCGTTCGGCCTGCGTTTCATCCAGGTTTCGCACAGCACGCCGGAATCGCAGTCGCTGGCAATACGCACGCCGGCAGGCCTGATCGTGCACACCGGCGATTGGAAACTCGATCCCAATCCGCTGGTGGGACCGCCGACCGATGAGGCGGCGTTCAAGGCGCTCGGCGACGAGGGTGTGCTGGCGCTGGTGTGCGACAGCACCAACGCCATGGTGGAGGGCCATTCCGGGTCCGAAGCCGATGTGCGCCGCAGCCTTGCGAGCATCATTCGCGGCCTGACCGGCCGCGTGGTGGTGACGTGCTTCGCCAGCAACGTGGCGCGGGTGGAGAGTGTTGTGGTGGCGGCGCGTGATGCCGGGCGGAGCGTCGCCCTGATCGGCCGCAGCCTGCGCAATCTGGAAGCGGCGGCGCGGGAGACCGGCTACCTGAAATCCCTGCCAGATTTTGTGCCGGAAGATCGTTTGGATGACGTGCCGGACGATAATCTGCTGATCCTGATTACCGGCAGCCAGGGCGAGCCGCGCAGCGCTCTGGCGCGCGTGGCCGCGGACAGCCATCAGACGCTGTCGCTCGGCGAGGGCGACACGGTGATTTTCTCCTCGCGCATGATCCCCGGCAACGAGCGTGCGATAGCAACGGTGCAGGATAATCTCGTGCGCCGCGGCGTGCGGGTCATGACCGATAACGACCACATGGTGCATGTCAGCGGTCATCCCGCGCGCGACGAAATGCGGCGGCTCTACCGCTTGGTGCGGCCGAAATTTGCCGTGCCGGTGCATGGCGAATGGCGGCATCTTTCAGCGCATGCGGCGCTGGCGACCGAGCTCGGCGTGGAATCGGTCATGCTGGAGGATGGCGATATCCTCAGCCTGGCGCCGGGGCGGCCGGAAATTGTCGATAGTGCGCCGGTGGGCAAGCTGGCGCTGGATGGCAACCGGGTGGTGCCGCTGCAGGGTGGCGTCATGTCGGCCCGCCGGCGCATGTTGTTCAACGGCATGGTGCTCGGCAGCCTGGCGGTTGATGCCACTGGCCGTGTGGTAGGGCAGACGAAGGTGAGCGCGCCGGGCCTGTTCGAGCCGGAGGATCCGGAGAGCGAGCGCATTTCGCGCGAGTTCGGCAGCGCGGTCGCCGATCTGCCGGCGCCGTTGCGGCGCGACGACGCGGCGCTCGCCGATGCGGCAAAGGCGGCGCTGCGCCGTTGCGTGGGCAAAAGGCTTGGCAAGAGGCCGTTGGTCGATGTGCATTTGCTGCGAATTGGCTGATCCCTGTCAGGTGCCGGGCGTTAGGTGAGGCATGGGCTGGTTCACCGCCATCGTTCTTTATGTGCTCATCTGGTGGGTGACATTATTCGCCGTGTTGCCGTTCTGGACCGCGCCGGTGGTGGAGCCGGACCGGGCGAGTGGCTGGCGGGGGGCGCCGTCGCACCCGCGGCTCGGACGCAAATTGCTGGTGACGTCGCTGGTGGCGTTGCTGATCTGGGTCGTCTGCGTCGTGGTGATCAGCGGTCCGTGGCTCAGCTTCCGGCACGGCATGCTGGCACTGCCGGCGGATTAGGCAAAAATTTAGGCAAACGCCTCGCGCGTGAGCAAATGACGTCTCAAACGTCAAAAAACACGTGACTGCGATGCGGATAATGGTGGACGTCTGCCGTCCGGTGGGGAGATCATCACCGGCAGGATGAGGCGTTGGCCTTATCCTGCCGTGTGACTGGCGTTTCCTCCCTAAACTCGGCCCCGCGTGCCGCCGGTGCGCGGGGCGTTTTTCTGCTAACAGGTTGTATTCGGCTCGTCACCAGCTTTTGTGCGTATTTACCCCGTTAAGTGACAAATTCTTGCTGTAATTGCATGGTGCGGCGCAGCAAAATTAGGGTAAATGCCCAGACATCGACCCGAAACCGGGCCGCGCGCCGCTCAGTGACGCATGAGCACCGGCAGATCCGCATGCGCGAGCATGTAGCGGGTCATGCCACCCAGGATGAATTCGCGAAACGGGCTGTGGGCATAGGCGCCCATGACCAGCATGTCGGCGCCGAGCGCGCGGGCTTTGGCGAGTAGAGTCGCGCCTAACGGCTTTGGCCCAATCTCCAGCACGTGCAACTCGGCGCCGACCCCGTGCTCAAGCAGGATGTCTGGGATTCGCGGCTCGGCCGCGCCGTCCTTGCGGCCCGCCAGAACGAACAGTTTTTCAGGCACCTCCCGGCTGCGCACGGCTGAGAGCACGGCCCGCACGGCATGGCGATCGTCCCGCCACGCGATGGCGACGCGGCGTCCGAACGAGCCTACCGGACCCGGCGGCACGACAAGAACCGGGCGGCCGGTGCCAAACAAGGCCGCGTGCAGCTCGTGCTGCGCCGTTGCGTGGTCACCTTCCGTCGGGCGCGGCAGAACGATGGCGTCCGCCCGCGCACCGTAACCGCGCACCGCGGCGTCGGCGAGGTCTTCGATATCGATCCAACTGGGGCTGACGGCGGGGGGCGCCGCTGCGGCCCAGCGGTCGAAGCACGCGCGGAGCGTCGCGATCCGGGCATCCTCGCGCTCACGCACGAAGGCGGCCTGGCGCGGCGTGAGCACTTCCTCGCTCGGCAGAATCGTCGCCTCCGGTGGCAGCCGCACCACGAGCACGTCGACCCGCGCGCCGCCCGCCAGTTCGCCGAGCCGTCCCGCCGCCTGCAGCAGACCAGCTGCGGTTTGCTCGGTTTCGAGGTGAACCAGGATTACGTTCGCCATGGGCTTGCTTTCATGAACCTATCGTTCCCGCCACGCGCAGCAACCGCTCGGCCGCCGCCAATTCCTCGCGGCTGGCGGCATGGCGCTGGCCGGCGCTGTGCTTCAGGGAATAGGCTTCGGCCTCGCCCAGCAAGCGTTCCAGCAGCGCCGCCTCGCCGCGCAGCAGGGTTTGCACGTTCTCCGGGTTTTCGATGCGGGTCAGCAACACTGTAAAATGCGGCAGGCACAGCGCCGACCTTTGGTGCACGCGCGCGGGCGCATCGCGGGCTACTTCCGCCAGGTGCGCGAGCGCAATCTCGGTTGCAGGTGCTGCATCGATACAAATCCGGCACGCGCCGGTACCGGGCAAGCCGGTCGCAATTGACGCGGCTGCCGATGGTCCGGATGGCGATTCCCTTGAGAGCCCGCGCAGAATATCCGCCTGCCGCGCCGCCACCTGCGCCATGGCTATGGATAGCGCCTGCGTCGTCGCCATGCGTTGAAATTGTTGCAAATGCCATCGGCACAGCCCGGCCTCGCGCGCAAGCGCTTCGCGTGAAGCGGGCTCGCCGCTGACATCCAGTTGCAGTTTCGCCAGGGCATCGAACGCCGCCGTCGCTGCCGCGGCGCAGATTTCGCAATCAGCCAGTAAAGCCGGTAGCGCAACGGAAATCGTTGTTTTATCGCTGCGGTCCGCCGTCACCGACGCGCGCACCGACTGGAGCGTCGCCAGGTGCGCGGGTAAATCCTGCTGTTGCAACAGGGCAGCCAGCCTTTCACACATCGCCAGAACGAAATTCCGGCGCCGTTCGTTCGCCAGGAACGTCCCCAGCGCCGCC
>DATJOH010000361.1:0-2883 GCA_035507235.1 Acetobacteraceae bacterium | reverse complement strand
AATGCCGTGTTCGGCTTCACCAACATGATGGCGCGCTTCCTGCGCGAGCATGTCGGCAGCCACCTGGCCGTGGTGTTCGATGCCGGCAGCCAGACATTTCGCAACCGCATTTACGACCAGTACAAGGCGCAGCGGCCCGATCCGCCGGCCGAACTCATTCCGCAATTCAAGCTCATGCGCGATGCCGTGGCGGCTTTCGGCGTCGCCTGCGTGGAACTCGAGGATTGGGAGGCCGATGACCTGATCGCCGCGTACGCGAAATGCGCGCGGGCGGCGAACATGCAGGTGACGATTGTCAGTTCCGACAAGGATCTGATGCAGCTGGTGCGGCCCGGGGTCAGCATGCTGGACCCCATTAAGCAAAAACCGATCGGCGCCGCGGAGGTGATGGAAAAATTCGGCGTGCCGCCGGAAAAAGTGGTCGAAGTGCAGGCGCTGATGGGCGATTCGGTGGATAATGTGCCCGGCGTGCCGGGCATAGGCCCCAAGGGCGCCGCCGAACTGATCCAGACGTTTGGCGATCTGGAATCGGTGCTGGCCGCGGCGCCAGCCATGAAAGCCAGCAAGCGCCGCGACAATCTGCTGGCCTACGCCGAAAATGCGCGCCTCTCCCGTCGCCTCGTTCTGCTCTCCGACGAAGCACCGCTGCCGCTGCCACTTGATGCAATGGCAACACAACCGCTCGATCGCGCCCGGCTTGGCAAATTCCTGCTCGGCATGGGTTTCCGCAGCACGGCACAGCGCCTCGGCCTGGAGGCCGGGGAAGCGCCCGCCGAAACCCCGGAAACGCCGGCGGCAACGTCGCCATCCGGGCCGTTCGGTTCTTACGAAACGATCACCACGGCCGAAGCGCTCGCTGCCTGGATCGCCGAGGCGACCACTGCCCGTCGCCTCGCCTTGCACATTCAATGCGACGGCAATCCGCGCCCGCTGCAGGCAGCCCTGCTCGGCATCGGCGTCGCCACCGCGCCCGGCCGTGCCGCTTATCTCCCGTTCCCTACCGGCGAACTTACCGAACCGCGTCTGCCGTTCGCCGAGGCTGCCACTGTTCTCGCACCGCTCCTTGCCGACGCCTCGATCCTGAAAATCATCCCCAATGCGAAATATGGACGCCTCGTCTTGCAACAGGCGGGCCTGCCGCCACCGGAGCCCTGCGACGATCCCTGCCTGATTTCCTACGCGCAGGAAGCCGGCGCCCACGATCACGATCAGGCGGATCTCGGCCCACGCCATCTCGGCCACACGCCCCGCTCGCTTGACGAAACAACCGGCACCGGCCGCAACCGCCTGGCCTTCGCGCAAGTCCCCGTCTCGGCTGCCCGCGATTACGCCGCCGAACAGGCGGATGTTGCGCTGCGGCTGCACCAGGTGCTTCGTCCAACGCTCCGCACCACGCACGCGCTCGCCCTCTATGAACAACTCGAACGGCGCCTGATCCCGGTTCTCGCCGACATGGAACGCGCCGGCATACGCGTGGACGGCACCGAACTCGGCCGCATGTCCGTCGATTTCGGCGCGCGCATGGCGGTGATGGAAGCGGATGCGCAAAAACTCGCCGGCCGCGCCTTCGCCATCGGCAGCACCAAGCAACTCGGCGAAATCCTGTTCGACGAACTGAAGCTGCCTGGCGGCAAGCGCACCCCGTCTGGTATCTGGGGCACCGACGCCAACGCGCTGCAAACGCTCGCCGACCAGGGTTTTGATCTGCCCGCCCGCATCCTGGAATGGCGGCAGTTGCAGAAGCTGAAATCCACCTACGCGGACTCGCTCGTCAACGAAATAAACCCCGCCACCGGCCGCGTCCACACCACCTACGCCATGTTCGCGACCAGCACCGGCCGCCTTTCCAGCAACGATCCAAATCTGCAAAATATCCCGATCCGCACGGAGGAAGGGGCCCGCATCCGCCGCGTGTTCGTTGCCGAACCAGGCCATCTCCTGGTCAGCGCCGATTATTCGCAAATCGAATTGCGGCTTCTCGCGCACGTCGCCGATATCGCCCCGTTGCGCGAGGCCTTTCAGCAAGGCCAGGACATCCACGCCCGCACCGCCAGCGAAGTTTTCGGCATCCCGCTGGAGAAAATGGACGGCACCACGCGCCGCCGCGCGAAAGCCATCAATTTCGGCATCATATACGGCATTTCCGCCTTCGGCCTGGCGCGCCAACTCGGCATCGAACCCGGCGAGGCAAAAACCTACATCGACGCCTATTTTGCCCGCTATCCCGGCATCCGCGGCTACATGGAGCGCGCGAAGGAAGAAGCCCGTATCCACGGCTTCGTAACCACCCCGTTCGGCCGCCGCTGCTGGATCCCCGGCATCGCCGACCGCAACATGGCGCGCCGCGCCGGCGCCGAACGCCAGGCCATCAATGCGCCGTTACAAGGCGGCGCCGCCGACATCATCAAACGCGCCATGGTGCGCTTGCCGGCTGCACTGCAGGAAAGCGGCCTGTCGTCACGGTTGTTATTGCAGGTGCACGACGAATTGCTGTTCGAGGCGCCTGAGGCGGAGGCTTCGGCATTGTCCGCCTTGGCGAAGCGCGTGATGGAGGCAGCGGCGACTCTAAGCGTGCCGCTGGTGGTCGAAACGGGAACGGGCAAGTCATGGGGCGAAGCACATTAAGCAAGAAAGGCCAGGGGCTCTGCCCCCTGCTGCGCAGCCCGCTGGGGACTTGTCCCCAAACCCCCTGTGTGCTGCACTCCCAATGATCCGCCGAATCAATACCATCTTGGCGGGGACGGCATTGCGATCCCGTCGACACTCGGTTGCAAGAGGGCGATCTCTGAAGAAAATCGGCGCTTGACCGAACGCTGCGGTTACGTTACAGTATAGCCGCTTCAAATTTAGCATGCGCTCGCGTGAGCAATCACATGGTAGATG
>DATJOH010000360.1:0-5604 GCA_035507235.1 Acetobacteraceae bacterium | reverse complement strand
ACCCATCGCACCGCCCACACGGCCAAACTAATCCGCCATCCGCGCGGCCCGGTGGCCAGCATGGCGGCCACCGCCAACCACCCCGCCAGGGCGGCGGCGATCGCGGTTCCCGCCCCTCCGCGCCACCCGGCACCATCTGGCTCTACGGCATCCATCCGGTCGCCGCGGCACTTGCCAACCCCGCCCGCCGCCTGCGCCGCCTGCTGCTCACCGAGGAAGCCGAAACCGCCCTCGCCGCCCAGCTCAAACCGCCCTTCTCCATCCCGCCCGAGCGCACGGAGCGCGAACGGCTTGATCACCTGCTCGGCCGCGACACGGTGCACCAGGGCGCCGCCCTGCTCGCCGATCCGCTGCCGCAACCGCCGCTCGCCCACGTGCTGGAACGCCCGGGCCCGCTCCTGGTGCTGGACCAGGTGACCGACCCCCGCAATGTCGGCGCCATCCTGCGGTCCGCGGCGGCATTCGGCGCCGCCGGCGTCATCACCCAGGATCGCAACGCCCCGGACGAAACCGGCGCGCTTGCCAAGGCCGCCAGCGGCGCGCTCGAAACCGTGCCGCTGCTGCGCGCCGTCAACCTCGCCCGCACGCTGGTCGCGCTGAAAGCCGCCAACATCTGGTGCATCGGCCTCACCGCCGAAGGCGCGCCCCTGCGCGGCACCGCCCTCGCGCAACGGCGCGTGGCGCTCGTCCTGGGTGCGGAAGGCACCGGCCTGCGTCGCCTGACGCGCGAAACCTGCGACGAGCTCGCCGGCCTCGCCATGCCAGGCAACATGGAAAGCCTCAACGTCTCCGCCGCGACGGCGGTGGCGCTCTATGAATTGAGCCGGCAATAAATGGCGGTCCTCACTTTCACCGCATCTTAAACAAGCGCCGCCAAATTTGCGGCATGCCCACCGACTGGCCGTCGCTACCCGAGGAAATGCAGCTCGCACTCGCGCAGCAAGCCATGCGTCGCGCCGCGACCATCATTGCGGACCAGGCAGAACTATTCGCCGTGCAATTCACCACCCACACGCTGCAGGACCGCGGCGCCGCGGATGCGCTGAAACTATTCGCCGTCCTGCTGCGCGAAACCTCGGCCGAGTGCCTGCGGCCAATCGGTAATGCGTGAAGGAAGCATGTTCTTTTTTGAAAAAAAGAACCAAAAAACTTTCCTCTGTTTCGGGTAGCACCGGCTCCACCGATTAGACCGAAACGCTGAAGCAACAGACAAAAGTTTTTTGCTTCTTTTTTTCAAAAAAGAAGCCTTCCTTCTTATTGCCTTACGCCTGCCAGCGACGCGCGCGCAGCACCCGGCCCCCAAACTTCGGCATGCCCAGTCAGTGCCAGCGCCTGCCCACTTACGGTCGCGGGCACCGGCGAACCGCGGCTCGGCAGGCTTAGGTAGGGCGCCAACCGGCTCAGCAGCGCGCCCGGCAGAAACGGCTTGCTGATCACATCCTTCGCGCCGATACGTCGCGCCGCCAGTCGCAGCGCCTCATCCGCCGAACCGGAGAGCAGCACGATCGGCACCCGCCCATAGCCGGGCAGCAACCGTATCGCCTCGCAGGCCAACAAACCATTCAGCCGCGGCATGCTGATATCCAGCAAAACCAATCGCGCGGTGAAACGACGCGCCAGCATCACCGCCTCGATTCCGTCGCTTGCCGGAAACACCAATTGTTCCGCCCGCGACAGCACCGCGCGCATCACGCCGCGCAATATCGCATCGTTTTCCGCCAGAATGACGCCGTTGGCGATACTGGTTGGATTCATGCCGGCTGCATTTCGATTTCGCGTCGTACCGTATCGATGGTCGCCAGCGCCGCCCGCGCCTCGGTGCGCAATTGCCGCCCGAGCACCACCGCCTCCGCCGCATCATCCGCCATGGCGTGCTCGTAGCGGCGCGCCACATCGGAAAGCGCCGTGAAGCCGAACATGCCGGCGACCGACGCCAGCGCATGCGCCGATTCCGTCAGCACCGAAGGATCCGTCGGCATATCCAGCAGCCGCACCATGTCCTCTTGCCGCAACCGCAAATTCTTCAAATGCGACGCCGCCTCCTCCGGCCGGAGAAATGCCAGCGTCTCATCCAGCACCGCGCGATCAACGCCAGAACTTACTGCCGCCGCCGGCGGCGCCACCGGCGCGGCGGCGCGATTATCGTGCCAGCGCGCCGGCACACGCGCGATCGCATTGTCGATCGCCCCCATCAACGTTGCGTAGGCAACCGGCTTGGCGACATGCCCATCCATGCCCGCGGCGCGGCAATCCGCCACCTGGTCCAGGAACGCATGCGCCGTCACGCCCAGGATCGGCACCTGGCCGCGCGGCGGCGGCAGCGCGCGTATCCGCCGCGTCGCTTCCAGCCCATCCATGTCGGGCATGCGCACATCCATCAGGATCAAATCGAATCTCTGTTCGAATGCATATCGTATTGCCTCCTCGCCGCTCTCGGCCAACATCACCTCATGACCCGCGGCGTGCAGAAAAGCCCCGATAACGTCGCGATTCATGCCGATATCGTCCACCACCAGCAGCCGCTTGCCCGGCGTCGGCGCGGCTTGTGGAACCGGCGCCACGCTCACCGGCGCCGTGCCCTGCCCCGGCGGCAATTCCAGCCAGAAAATACTGCCGCCCCCAGGATTTGCCGCGTGCCCGATATTGCCTTGCATGAGCCCCGCCAGCCGTGCCGATATCGCGAGCCCAAGCCCGGTTCCTTCGATATTGTTGTCCGCCTCCAACCGCTCAAAATTACGGAACAATTTCGCGCTTGCCGTCTGGTCGATGCCGGGCCCGGTATCCACCACCTCGAACCGCACGCCGCCCGGCTCCTCGCCCCGCAGCACCCGCAGTTCCACGCTGCCCTCCACCGTATATTTCAGTGCATTGCCGAGCAGATTAAGCAGGATCTGCCGCGTCCGGGCCGCGTCCGCCACCAGATGCAGCGGCGCATCCGCCGCCACGTTCAGCCCGAGCGCCAGGCCCTGTTCCTGTGCCATCTGCTCCACAACCGCAATGCATCCCTCCGCCACATCGGCAACCGTCAAAAATTCCGGCCGCAGACTGAGCTTGCCGGCCTCGATGCTTGCGAAATCCAGCACCCGCTCGATCATGCCGAGCAAATGCCGCCCCGCTTCCATCATCGCGCCAATCCGCTGGCTCTGCTGCGCCGTCAGCGTGCGGTCCAGCCGCAGCAAATCGGCGTAGCCCAGAATACATTGCAGCGGCGTGCGCAATTCATGCGACATTGTCGCCAGGAAACGCGTCTTCGCGTGGCTCGCCTCCTCCGCCGTATCCCTCGCGGCACGCAACTCCGCCTCCGCCAGCTTGCGCACCGCAATCTGCTGCTCCAGCGCCGCGTTGGAGGCCTTGAGGTCGGACATCGTGTGCGCCAGCCTCGCCTGCAGGTCGCGCTGCGCAATCGCCCCTTCCACGGCGCGCCACAGCGTCGCCTCGTTCACGTGCTCCTTCGTCAAATAATCGCGCACCCCGCGCTTCATCGCCTCCACGGCGATCATTTCACTACCGTGCCCGGTAATCAGCACCATCGCACACGGGGGATCGCCGTCGGCAACGGCCTCGGCCAGGAATTCCAGCCCGGTCATGTCCGGCAGGCTGTAATCCAGCAACAGGCAATCCAGCTCGCCCGCCTTCAGTGCCTTCAGCCCCTCCGCCCCATCCCGCGCCTCCAGGATCGTGAAAGTGAAATGCGGCTGCTGCGCCAGCAGCTTGGCGTAATGCCGCCGGTCCACTTCGTCGTCATCAACAATCAGCAACCGATATGTGCGAACCTGGTTGTCCATGCTGGCCTCCGCGATCGGTAAATAGCGGCTAAATATTGACGAAGCGTTGCCGCCTCACGGTGCCGCGAGCGCTGTGCTAAGGTCCGGCAACGATGCATTAACCAGTTCCGTCCCAGCATCGCCGCCTTGATTTCAGTCTCCAGGGGACACCAGGCGATGCATGGGGAAGGCGAAAGCACCGGCACGTTACACCGCGTTCCCTCCTGGCCGCGCCTCTCGGCGGAAGATCGTTTCGCACGCGTCGTGGATGCCTCGCCCACCGCCCTCGTCCTCACCGGCAGGAACGGGCGCATCGAAATGACCAACCGTCAGGCGCAGCGGATGTTCGGCTACGGCGACGATGAATTGCAGGGCAAGCCGCTCGAAATGCTGCTGCCCGAACGCTTCCGCGGCACCCATGTCGGCCTGCGCAGCGCCTTCTTCACCAACCTGGCACCCCGCCTGATGGGCGAAGGCCGCGAACTATACGGCCTGCGCAAGAATGGCAGTGAATTCCCGCTGGAAATCGGCCTCTCGCCGATCGAGCTCGATGGCGAAACCATGGTCGTCGCCGGCATCATCGATGTCACGCTGCGGCACGAGGCCGAGCGCGAAAAGGAACAGCAGCGTCGCGAACTCGAACGCTCCAACGCGGATCTCGAGGAATTCGCCTACGTCGCCTCGCACGATTTGAAGGCACCGCTGCGCGCCATCTCGCATCTGGCGCAGTGGATAACCCAGGACGTCGAAGCCACCGCCACGCCAGAGACGCTGGACAATCTGAAACTGCTGCAAGGCCGCGTGACCCGCCTGCAAAAACTGCTGGACGGTCTGCTCGCCTATTCCCGCGTCGGCCGCGGCCAAAGCGAGGTTGACGATGTCGATGTCGGCGAAACGGTGCGCGACATCGCCACCCTCCTCGGGCCGCCCGCCGGCTTCACCGTGACCTACGAAGGCGCGCCGGGAAAGCTGCACACCCATCGCGCGCCGCTGCGCGTGGTGCTGGAAAACCTGATCAGCAACGCCCTCAAGCACCATGATCGTTGCGAGGGCAAGGTCACCGTCGCGATGCGGCGCATCGGCAAGCTCGCCGAATTTCGCGTCACCGACGACGGGCCGGGCATTCCCACCCGCTTCCACGACCGGATCTTCGTCATCTTTCAAACGCTGGAGAGCCGTGACGATGTCGAATCCAGCGGCATCGGTCTCGCAATCGTCAAGAAAAAAGTGGAATCGCACGGCGGCGACATCAAGGTTGAGAGCGCGCCACCCGCGCGCGGAACCGCCTTCGTCTTCACCTGGCCCGAATCGCCGCCATGACACCAAACACAGTCACCATCCTGCTCGTGGACGACGACAAGGTGGACGCCATGGCCGTCAAGCGCGCGCTCACCGAGTTGAAAATCGCCAATCCGGTCATCGAGGCGCGCAACGGCATCGAAGCGCTGGAGCGCCTGCGCGGCGAAAACGGCTTCGGCCGCATCCCCACCCCCAGCCTCGTTCTGCTGGACCTGAACATGCCACGCATGGGCGGCCTCGAATTTCTCGAAGAACTCCGCCGCGACCCGCAATTGCGCCGCACGCTCATCTTCGTCATGACCACTTCCTCCGCCGAGGAGGACCGCATCCGCGCCTACGACTACAATGTGGCCGGCTACGTATTGAAAAACCGGCTAGGCCCAAGCTTCCTCGAATCCATTACTATGTTGCAGCATTACTGGCGGGTTATCGAGTTTCCGGATTAAACCCACACAGAAAAAGAAGGGTTCTTTTTTGAAAAAAAAACCAAAAAACTTTTGTCCGTTACGGGCAGCACAGAGGCCGCCGATTTGAACTGGCT
>DATJOH010000359.1:0-7006 GCA_035507235.1 Acetobacteraceae bacterium | reverse complement strand
CATTGTTGTTCGATGCGGCGCTGTGCATCGATTGGCGCGATCTGCGCCGCGACATGTTGCCCGTAGCAGCACTCGCAACGATCGGGGTGGTTATCGCCGCCGCGACGGTGGCGACGGGACTCGTCTTCCTGTTCGGTTGGTCGGCGCCGCCGGCCGTCATGTTCGCCGTGCTGATTGCAGCGACCGATCCGGTGGCAGTGATCGCGCTGTTCCGCGACCTTAACATTCACGGGCGGCTGCTGTTCCTTTTGGAGACAGAAAGCATTCTGAACGACGGCGTCGCGGCGGTATTTTTTGGCCTGGCCCTGTCGTGGGCAGCGACGCAGGGCGCACCGCCCGGATTTCTCGCCATCACTGGCCAGTTCATCGTGAACGCGGGCGGCGGCGTGGCAATCGGTACGGTTTCGGGTTTGCTCGCGATTTTCATCGCCGGCCGCACGTCGGATCGCGTGCTGGAAACCGCGCTGACAACCGTCGCCGCCTACGGCTCGTTTTATCTGGCGCAGCGTTTGCTGGTCTCCGGCGTGCTGGCAACCGTCGCCGCCGGACTGGTCATGGGCAATATCGGCCTGCTACGGCCTGAGGAACGTAGTCCACTGAGCGAAGCCGGCCGCGCGGCGGTCGAAGGATTTTGGGAATATGCGGCATTCCTCGCCAATTCGCTCGTGTTCCTGCTTATCGGGCTCGAGGTCGCGGATATTTCCCTGCACCGCCTGTCGCCAATGGCAATCGCCGGCATCATTGCCCTGGTGCTCGTTGCGCGGGCGCTGACCGTCTACCCGCTGTCGTTGCTGTTCCGCGGTTCACGCTTTGCCATTCCGCTACGCGAGCAGCATGTGCTGTTCTGGGGCGGCTTGCGCGGCGCACTTGGGCTGGCCCTCGCGCTTGCCCTGCCGGCGGACTTCGCGTGGCGCGACGATATCCTTCTCGCCACCTTCAGCACCGTCGTTTTTTCGGTCGTCGTTCAGGGCCTCACCATGCAGCCGCTGCTGCGCTGGCTCGGCATCCGGCCGGGCCCCTCGGAGCGGCCGATACTCCTGGACAATTGATCCAGGACAACAAAGCACTCCTGTTGCCATGCGAAACGGTTGCAGTAGGGTTCGTGCCTTCCCGCATACGTAACTACAAGGACAAGCCAATGCTCCGTTTACGCGCCTTCCCCCTCCTGTTGCTGCTTGGCGCGTCACCCGTCGCGGCAGCCGCCGCGACGCCGCCGGCACTTGTCGCCGTCGTGCGGGACTTCGTCCAGAGGGTATCAGGCACCGACGCCAATGCCTTCGCCTCCCTGTTCACCGGTGCTCCCAGCATCACGGACACACTGCATCCCTACCATTGGCAAGGTAAGGATGCGGCGGCGCATTACTTCGCTGACCTGCGGGCCGATCTTCACGCCGTCGGGTGGGAGGGCCTGCGCCTGGCAAGCCATGGCGACCCGTTCGTGGTGTCCGGCAGCGACGTCGCCTATGCCGCCGTACCGCTGTTGGTAGAATATGCCGCGAAAGGCGAGTCCCACCAGGACGAGGGCATCTTCACGCTCAGCCTGCAACACGAGAAATCCGGCTGGAAAATCACTTCCGCGACGTGGACTTACACCAAGCCACCCTCGTAATACCGCGCGGTTGATTTAGGCCAAGGCACACACCGCGCCGGGCAGGCTTTCTACTGGCCGCGACCAGTAGACGGCGCTGTGCCTGGAGTGCCCCGTGAAGCTTGACCCGAAACTCGACCTTGCCCCCCCGCACTCCTCCGCGCCACCGCTCGCGCCGCCGCGTCGCGCGCCACGCGGGCTGCTACTACTCGGATTGCTGGCAGCCGGCGGCGCGGCGGCCGGCGCCTGGTGGTGGACCCACCTGCCGCCGCCGCTACCGCCAGGCATCCTTGCCAGCAACGGCCGGCTGGAAATGGATGAGATCGACATACAAACGAAATTTCCGGGCCGTGTCATCGACATAAAAGTCGATGAGGGTGACGCGGTGCGTCCCGGCGAGGTGCTGGCACGCATGGATGTCTCGGATCTCGACGCCGAACTCGCCCACGCGGAAGCGATGATCGCACAGGCGGAACAGACGATCGCGGAAACCGACGCGGACCTCGATCAGGCACGCACGAACGTAACGCTGATGACACGCCAGGTGGCCCGCACCACCGTGCTGCTGCCGAAAGGCTACGCGACCCAGGAAACGCTCGATGTGCAGCGCCAGCAACTCGACGCCGCCATCGCCTCGGTGCGGGCCTCGAGCGCGCGCATCGCCGCGGCCGAAGCGGCCCGCGACGCCGCGCGCCAGGACGCGGCTTTGGTGCGCGTGAATATCGCGGACAACACGCTGGTCGCGCCGAAAATCGGCCTGGTGCAATACCGGCTCGCCAATCTCGGCGAGGTGCTGCCGGCGGGCGGCAAAGTCTATACCATTCTCGATACGCACTACGCCTATATGGACGTGTTCCTGCCCACCGCGGAAGCCGGCCTCGCTGTGCCGGGCCGCGCCGCGCGCGTGGTGCTGGATGCGCGACCCCACCATCCGCTGGCAGCGCACGTCACCTTCCTTGCCGCGGAAAATCAGTTCACTCCTAAAATGGTCGAAACCGCGACGGAACGCGAGAAACTGATGTTCCGCGTGCGCGTGCGCATCGATGACGCGGCGCTCGCCGATGGCACCGCGCAAGCCGGCATGCCCGGCATCGCCTATATCCGCGCCGACCCCAAGGCCCCCTGGCCCGCCGCCGCGCAGTGATGTGGATCGGGCACGATCTCAGCTCGCCGAAGGCAAGCCCAGAGGCCCAAAATCATGCCTGATCTGGTCGCTTCGGTGCGCGGGATTGGGCATCGGTATGGGCGTGTGGTGGCGCTGGCGGATGTCAGTCTGGCCATTGCGGCTGGTGGCGTCATGGGTTTGATCGGGCCGGATGGCGTCGGCAAGTCCACATTGCTCGCGCTGATTGCGGGTGCGAAGCAACTGCAGCAAGGCGAGGTGGATGTATTGGGCGGCGACATGGCGCGCGCCGCGCACCGCGACGCGGTGTGTTCGCGCATTGCCTACATGCCGCAGGGTCTTGGCAAGAATCTTTATCCCGACTTGAGCGTTGTCGAGAATATCGATTTCTTCGCGCGGCTGTTCGGGCAGGACGCCGCGGAACGGGCGGCGCGGATTGATGTGCTGCTGCGCGCGACCGGGCTTGCCGGATTTCCCGATCGGCCGGCCGGCAAGCTTTCCGGCGGCATGCGGCAGAAATTGGGATTGTGCTGCGCGCTCATTCACGATCCGGATTTGCTGATCCTGGATGAGCCGACCACGGGTGTCGATCCGTTGAGCCGGCGGCAATTCTGGGATCTGATCGACCGGATGCGCGCGGACCGCCCCGGCATGAGCGTGCTGGTGGCGACCGCTTACATGGAGGAAGCGGAACGGTTCGACCGGCTGGCGGCGATGAACGAGGGTCGCGTGCTGGCGGTTGGGACGCCGCAGGAACTCCGCCGATCCACCGGCACCGACACGATTGAGGCGGCTTACACACACCTGACACGAGGCGGGGAAGCGGTGGCACCGCTGGTTATTCCGCCGCGCGACGTGAGCGATCGCGACATTGCTATCGAGGCGCATGGGTTGACGCGCCGGTTCGGCGATTTCGTCGCCGTCGATCATGTCGATTTTTCGATCGCGCGCGGCGAGATATTCGGTTTTCTCGGCAGCAACGGGTGCGGCAAGACGACGACGATGAAAATGCTCACCGGGCTGCTGCCGGCAAGCGCGGGCACGGCGGCTTTGTTCGGCACGCCGATCGACGGCAATGACGGCGAATTGCGTCGCCGGGTCGGCTACATGAGCCAGTCCTTTTCGTTGTGGTCGGAGCTGACCGTGCAGCAGAATTTGGCGTTGCACGCGCGGCTTTTCCATATGCCGAAGGAGTATGCCGCGGCGCGCATCGACGCGCTGGTCGAAAGGTTCGGCCTGGCCGCGTATCGCGATGCGGAGGCGAATGCGTTGCCGCTTGGGCTGCGGCAGCGATTGTCGCTGGCGGTTTCGGTGGTGCATGAACCGGATCTGCTTATTCTGGATGAGCCGACTTCCGGCGTCGATCCGGCGGCGCGCGACGAGTTCTGGGCGCTGCTGGCTGAATTGTCGCGCGGCCAGCGCGTGACGATTTTCGTTTCCACGCATTTCATGAACGAAGCCGCGCGTTGCGACCGGATTTCGCTCATGCATGCAGGGCGCGTGCTGGCGACCGGCGCGCCGGCGGAACTGGTGGCCGCGCAGCATGCCGATTCGCTGGAGCAGGCGTTCATTCGCTACCTGGAAGCCGAGGAGCCGACGACGCTGCAAGGGGCGGTGACGCCGATTGCGCATTACGCGGCGCCAACGCGCGGCGGCGGCGCGGCGCGGCGGATATTCGCCTATGCCTGGCGGGAAGCGCTGGAATTATGGCGCGATCCGGTGCGGCTCGGCTTTGCCGTGCTGGGCAGCGTGTTCCTGATGCTGGTGCTCGGCTTCGGCATCAATACGGATGTCGAGCATCTGGCATTTGCTGCCATGGACCGCGACAATACGCCGGAGAGCCGCGCCTATCTGGAGGAATTGCGCGGTTCGCCGTATTTCGAGGAGCGCGCGCCGGTGCGGGCCTACGGGGACGCCGAGCGCCGCATGGCGAGCGGCGAACTGAAACTGGTGGTGGAAATGCCACCTGGCTTCGGGCGCGATCTGCGGCGCGGGCGGCCAGTGGAAGTGGGCGCCTGGATCAATGGCGCGATGCCGTTCCATGCCGAGACCACGCGCGGCTATCTGCTTGGCGTGCATCAGATTTTTCTGCGCGATCTTGCCCTGACGCAGCCGACCGCGGCAACGCCGGAACTCGCCGATATCGATACGAGATTCCGCTATAATCAGGATTTTCGCAGCGCCGAGGCGATGGTGCCGGGGGTAATGGCGCTGCTGCTGGCGCTCATTCCGGCAATCCTGATGGCGCTTGCCGTCGTGCGGGAAAAGGAGCTGGGATCGATCATCAACCTGTATGTCACGCCGACGAAGCGCGTGGAATTCGTGATCGGCAAGCTGCTTCCCTATATCGGCATTGCTTTCCTCAATTTCGTTGTTCTGGCGGTGATCTGCGCAACTGTCTTCGATGTGCCGCTGAAGGGCAATGTGTGGCCACTGGCATTGGGCGCCTTGCTGTATGTCGCCGCGACCACCTGCTACGGGTTGCTGATTTCGACCTTTGCCAGCACGCAGATTGCCGCGCTGTTCGGCACCGCTATCCTTACCTTCATGCCGGCCATGCAGCTTTCCGGGATGCTGACACCCGTCAGTTCGCTGACCGGCATGGGATGGGTGATGGGGCGATTGTTCCCCATGAGCCTCTATCTGCCTGTCGCCGTCGGCGTGTTCACGAAATCGCTGAGCTGGGGGCCGCTGTTTTACGATCTGCTGTTTCTCGGCCTGTTCGTGCCGGGCGTGATTGTGTTGAGCGTCAATCTGCTGCGGAAACAGGAAGCATGATGCGCCGGCTTTCCAACATCTGGTGGCTGGGCACCAAGGAATTTCGCAGTTTTTCGCATGACTGGGTGCTGCTGGGATTCGTGATCTATGCGTTCACCCTGCAGATCATCAGCATGGCGCAGAATGTCTCGCAGGAACTGAACAACGCGACGATCGCCATTGCGGACGAGGATCACTCCGTGCTCTCGCACGCCATCGCGCAGGATTTTCTGCCGCCGTATTTCCATTCGCCCAGCTTTATCGGCGCCGGCGATATCGAAGCCGTGCAGGATCGCGCCGGGGCCACGTTCGCGCTGGATATTCCGCCGCATTTCGAGCGCGACGTGCGGGCCGGGCGAGATCCCGCGCTGTTCGTCTCGGCGGACGCGACGGCGGCCATGCAGGCCGGCGTCGGCGCCGGGTATATCGAGCAGATTCTTGATACCGAAATTGCCCGCTCGATTGGGCGCGCGGACAACGATGCGGCGGCACCAGTGCAGCTTTCGGTGCGCATTCTTTACAATCCCAATACCAGTTCCGCCTGGTTCATGGGAGTGATGGGCATCGTGAACAACGTGACGATGCTGGCAATCATCCTGACCGGCGCCGCGGTGCTGCGGGAACGCGAACACGGCACCATCGACCATTTGCTGGTGATGCCGCTCTCACCGTTCGAAATCGCGTTTGCCAAAATCTGGGCGAACGGCGCGATCATCACGCTGGCGGCGACGGTTTCGCTTGTTGTGGTGGTGCAGGGATTGCTGCGCATTCCGATTGCCGGATCCATACCGCTGTTCTTGTGCGGCGTGGTGCTGTACTTGTTTTTCACGACGTCGATCGGGGTGTTTCTTGCCACCATTGCACGGACCATGCCGCAACTGGGCCTGCTCTATATGCTGGTGGCCATACCAATGAACGTGCTTTCCGGCAGCAATACGCCGCTGGAAAGCATGCCGCGGGCGCTGCAATGGATCATGGAGGCGTCGCCGAGCACGCATTTCGTCAGCTTCGCGCAGTCCATCCTGTATCGCGGCGCGGGATTTTCCGTGGTTTGGCCGGATTTTCTGATTACCGCGGGCATGGCAACGGTGTTTTTCGCGCTGGCGCTGCGGCGGTTCCGCAGCGCGATGGCCGCCGCCGCGGCCGGTTAGGGCCGCGAGCAGAAAAAGGTTTTTTGTTGTAGCCGCCTTGGGGAGGAGGACATGCAAAAGGACTTCTTTTCTGAAGAAAAGAAGCAAAAGACTTTTATCAGTGCGTCCGACAGCCAGTCGATATCGGCGGATTCTGTGCTGCCCTTCACGGATAAGAATTTCTTTTTTTCCGACCCCGGGCAAACCTTCGCGGCTTATTCCGGCGGGCCCGTTGGGGGATGATAGGCATCCGGATCGACGGGCTTGATGCAGGTGACGTCGCCGCGGGCGACGCCACCCGGCTCGCAATACTCAATCAGAAGGTCGAGCAGCGGGTCCGGCAAGGTGGCGGGGTCGATGATGATGTTGTGGTTGTGGCAGATGGCCACGATCAGTTCGGCGACGCCG
>DATJOH010000358.1:0-4890 GCA_035507235.1 Acetobacteraceae bacterium | reverse complement strand
ATTACGGTTTTGAGGGCCATCCGCTGCGGAAGGATTTTCCGCTGACCGGCTATGTGGAAGTGCGCTACGACGAAGATCGCAAGGAAGTGGTGTACGAGCCGGTTTCGCTGACGCAGGATTTCCGCGATTTTCAATTCCTGTCGCCTTGGGAAGCGGTGACCACGCTGCCGGGCGATGAGAAGGCGCATCTGGCCCGCGCGGAAGCGGGAAAATTCGTGCCATGAGCGAAGTGCAGCAGCCAGCCGCGGAAAGCCAGCGCCGCGAGGTGACGATCGACAGCCATGCGATGAATTTCGGGCCGCAGCATCCGGCGGCGCACGGCGTGTTGCGGCTGGTCATGGAATTGGACGGCGAAGTTGTCGAGCGCGCCGATCCGCATGTCGGGCTGCTGCATCGCGGCACCGAAAAACTGATCGAAAGCCGCACCTATACGCAGAACGTGCCGTATTTCGACCGGCTGGATTACGTCTCGCCGATGTGCATGGAGCATGCGTTCGTCCTGGCAACGGAAAAGCTGCTGAGCATAGAGGCGCCGCCGCGCGCGCTGTGGATACGCACGCTGTTCGATGAGATCACGCGAGTCCTCAATCATTTGCTCAATCTGACGTCGTTCGCCATGGATGTTGGAGCGCTGACGCCGCCGCTGTGGGGCTACGAAGAGCGCGAAAAGCTTATGGAGTTTTACGAATCGGCGTCGGGCGCGCGGTTGCATGCGAATTATTATCGGCCCGGTGGCGTGGCGCGCGATCTGCCGGCGGGACTCACCGATCAGATCTGGGCATGGAGCGAGAAATTTCCCGAATTCATCGACGATTTGTGGAATTTGCTGACCGAGAACCGGATCTGGAAGCAGCGCACGGTCGATATCGGCGCGATGACGGCCGAACAGGCGCTGGCCTGGGGGTTCACGGGACCGAATTTGCGGGCGAGCGGGGTGCCGTGGGATTTGCGGCGGGCACAGCCTTACGCTATGTACGATCAGGTGGAATTCGAGGTGCCGGTCGCGCGCAACGGTGACAGTTACGACCGTTATCTGGTGCGCATGATCGAAATGCGCGAAAGCGTGAAAATCATCCGGCAATGCCTGCAGAAGATGCAGCCGGGGCCGGTGCGGGTGGCGGATCAGAAATTCACCGCGCCGCACCGCAGTGAAATGAAACGCAGCATGGAAGCGCTGATCCATCATTTCAAACTATTCACCGAGGGGTTTCACGTGCCGGTGGGCGCGACCTACACCGCGGTGGAAAGCCCGAAAGGCGAATTTGCCGTGTATCTGGTGGCGGACGGCACCAATAAGCCGTATCGCTGCAAGATCAGGCCAACCGGATTTTCGCATTTGCAGGCGCTGGAAGTGATGACGCGCGGCCATATGCTGGCGGATGCGGTGGCGGTGATCGGCTCGATCGATCTCGTGTTCGGCGAAGTGGATCGATAAGCGCATGACAGACCAGGGTGAAACCGGTTTCGCGTTCGACGCGGAGAGCGAAGCCGAAATCGCGCGTGCGCTGGCGCGCTATCCGGAGGGGCGGCAGGCGAGCGCCGTATTGCCGCTGCTCTGGGTGGTGCAACGGCAGATGGCGCGGCAAACCGGCAGTGCCTGGTTGCCGCGGCCTGCCATGGATGCGGTGGCGACGCGGCTCGATATGCCGCCCATACGGGTTTATGAAGTGGCGACGTTCTACTTCATGTTCAATACGAAGCCGGTCGGACGCTATCATTTGCAGGTTTGCACCACGACGCCCTGCTGGCTGCGTGGATCGGACGATGTGGTGAGCGCTTGCAAGAAGACGGCCGGGATAGGCCGTTTCGGCGAAACGAGTGCCGATGGTTTGTTCACCATGACGGAAGTGGAATGCCTCGGCGCCTGCGTGAATGCCCCGATCCTGCAGGTGAATGACGATTTCTACGAAGACATGGATTACAAGTTGACCGTGGAGCTGCTGGAGGCGTTGAAGCGCGGCGAGGTGCCGCAGCCAGGATCGATGATCGGGCGGCAGACGTCGGCGCCGATCGGCGGCCCGATGACGTTGCAGTCGGTGACGGAGTAAGCGCCGTGCTGAGCGACAGCGATCGAATTTTCACCAACCTCTATGGCCAGCATGATTGGCGGCTGGCTGCCGCCCGGCGGCGCGGCGATTGGGATGGCACTGCCGCTATCCTGGCGCGCGGGCGGGATGCGCTGGTGGAGGAAATGAAGGCCTCCGGCTTGCGTGGCCGCGGCGGCGCGGGGTTCCCCACCGGCATGAAATGGAGTTTCATGCCGAAACAATCGGATGGGCGCCCGGCCTATCTGATCGTCAATGCGGACGAAAGCGAGCCTGGCACCTGCAAGGATCGCGACATCATGCGTCACGATCCGCACAAGCTGATCGAGGGCTGTCTGATAGCCGGTTTCGCCATGGGGGCCTGTGCGGCCTACATCTACATACGTGGCGAGTTCTACAACGAAGCCGTGGTGCTGCAGGCGGCGATCGACGAGGCCTATGAGGCCGGTCTGATCGGCAAGAACGCGAGCGGCAGCGGTTACGATTTCGATGTGTATCTGCATCGCGGCGCCGGCGCCTATATTTGCGGCGAGGAAACGGCATTGCTGGAAAGCCTTGAGGGCAAGAAGGGTATGCCGCGGCTGAAGCCGCCTTTCCCCGCCGCCGTCGGGCTTTATGGCTGCCCCTCCACGGTGAACAATGTCGAGAGCATTGCGGTGGCGCCGGCGATCATGCGGCGCGGAGCGGCGTGGTTTTCCTCGCTTGGGCGGCCGAAGAATACGGGTACAAAACTTTTCTGCATTTCAGGGCACGTGAACAAGCCGTGCAATGTGGAGGAGGAACTGGGCATACCGTTGCGCGAATTGATCGACCGCTATTGCGGCGGCGTGCGCGGCGGATGGGATAATCTGCTGGCGGTAATTCCCGGCGGGTCCAGTGTGCCGCTTATACCGAAAGAGATTTGCGATACCGTTCTGATGGATTTCGACAGTTTGCGCGATGTGAAATCCGGGCTTGGCACGGCGGCAGTGATCGTCATGGACAAGAGCACCGACGTGATCAAGGCGATTGCGCGGCTGGCGAAATTCTACAAACATGAGAGTTGCGGGCAGTGCACGCCGTGCCGCGAGGGCACAGGGTGGATGATGCGCGTCATGGATCGTTTCGTGGAAGGACGCGCCGAGGTTTCGGAAATCGACATGCTGGATCAGGTGACACGCCAGGTGGAAGGCCACACGATTTGCGCTTTGGGCGATGCCGCAGCGTGGCCGATACAGGGGCTGATACGTCATTTCCGCCCCGTCATCGAGGCGCGGATTGCTGGGTATCGTGCGCGGATGTTGCCGGCCGCCGCGGAATGAAAAGGTATGGGGTCTGGGGCCTCAGGCCCCAGCGGGGTCCAGGGGCGGAGCCCCTGGCCTTTTTCGGAGCCAGACCATGGTAAAACTAACGATTGACGGCACCGAACTCGAAGTCGCCCCCGGCAGCTCCGTGTTGCAGGCGTGCGAGCAGGCCGGGAAGGAGATACCGCGTTTCTGCTACCACGACCGCTTGAGCGTTGCCGGCAATTGCCGGATGTGCCTGGTGGAAATCGAAAAATCGCCAAAGCCGATCGCGAGCTGTGCATTTCCGGTGGGCGAGGGCATGGTGGTGCATACCGACACGGCCATGGTGCGCCAGGCGCGGCGCGGCGTGATGGAATTCCTGCTCATCAACCATCCGCTGGATTGCCCGATTTGCGACCAGGGCGGCGAGTGCGATTTGCAAGATCAGTCGTTCGCCTATGGTATGGATCATTCACGCTATCACGAAAACAAGCGGGCGGTGAAAGACAAGTATCTCGGTCCGCTGGTGAAGACGGTGATGACGCGGTGCATACAATGCACCCGCTGCGTCCGGTTCGCGACCGAAATTGCCGGCGTTTCCGAGCTGGGCGCCACCGGCCGCGGCGAGAACATGGAAATCGGCACTTACGTCGAACGAGCCCTGACTACCGAGCTTTCCGGCAATCTCATCGATATCTGCCCGGTGGGCGCGCTGACCAGCGCGCCATACGCGTTCGTTGCGCGGCCGTGGGAGCTGGCGAAGACGGATAGTATCGATGTTCTGGATGCGCTCGGGACACCTATTCGCATCGACACGCGCGGGCCCGATGTGCTGCGCATTTTGCCGCGCGTGGATGAAGAGATCAACGAGGAATGGATGGCGGACAAGGGCCGCTTTTCCATTGACGGATTGAAACGGCGACGGCTCGACAAGCCGTGGGTGCGCCATGAAGGGAAATTGCGGCCGGCCAGTTGGCAGGAGGCGTTTGCGGCCATTGCCGGTGCGTTACGCGGCGTGCCGGGCGGGCGGATCGGCGCGATCGCGGGCGATTTATGCGATGCCGAAAGCATGTTGGCGCTGAAGGATCTGCTGGCGGCGCTTGGTTCCCAAAATCTGGATTGCCGTCAGGATGATGCCAAGATCGATTCGTCGCGGCGGGATTTCTATCTGTTCAATGCCGGCATAGCGGGCATCGATGAGGCGGATGCGCTGCTGATCGTTGGCAGCAATCCGCGGCATGAGTCGCCGGTATTGAATGCGCGGATTCGCAAGCGCTGGCTGGCGTCGCGCTTGCCGATCGGTGTGGTTGGGCCGCATCTGGATCTTACCTATCCCGCGACGTTCCTGGGTGACGGGCCGGAGGTGCTGACGGCGCTGCAAGGCAGCAGCAACGATTTTGCGAAGATTTTACGTGGCGCGGCGCGGCCGATGGTATTGGTGGGGCAGGGGGCGCTGGCGCGGCCGGATGGCGCGGCGGTACTGGCCGCATGCTGGCGGCTCGCGGAATCCGTGGGCGCGCTCAAGAATGACTGGCATGGGTTCAACATGCTGCATACGGCGGCGGCGCGCGTCGGCGCGC
>DATJOH010000357.1:0-4639 GCA_035507235.1 Acetobacteraceae bacterium | reverse complement strand
CTTCGGCCCGCAGGGCGGCGCGGCGGGCCAGCGCTGCCTCGTCGGTGCCCCACAGGCTTTCCTGAAAGACCTCGTCGAGCACGGCGAGGTCGAACGCTTGGTCGGCCCCCAGTGCGCCGCTCGCGATCGCGAGACCCCGGACCAGGCTACCGAGCGCCGGCACGATGATGCCGAGGCCGGCGAGCTGCGCAGCATCGAGTGAAGCGACCGCCTGGTGCAGGTGTGCGACGGACTCGGCGGGCTGTTCCACGGGCATGATGCCGCGCGTCACCAGAAGGCGGGCGCCGTAGGTCGCAGCCGCCCAGTCCAGCCAGGGCTGCCAGGCGTGGTGCTGGCGGATGACCAGCGCTTCCGGGTGTTCGGCGCGGTAGCAGAGCGCGTCGCCTTCCGCGAAGCGTGCGAGCGCGGTGACGGTCGGCGCCGGGTCGGGCGCGATCCGGTGCTGCGCGGTGCCCGCCAGGCGGGTCAGCGGCACATCCTCGAAGGACATCTCGCCGCCAGGGGCACCCCCGGCGGCTTGCCACTCTTCCGCGAGGGCGGCCGCGAGGGCGGGCTTGTCCACGTGCAGTTCCCGCCCGTCCGGAAGGCGCATCGGCTTGCCGTCGAGCAGGATGCGCCAGGCGCCGGCGCGTTCATCAAGCGTGGCGTTCCGCCAAAACCGCTTCATGGCGAAACTTCAGTGGTGAAACAGGCCACGCAACAGATCGATGGGCTTTTTTATCGGGCCCTCGGTCGGGAGCCTTGCCGCAGCGGGCATCGGCCCCGGCATGCCGCCGCGGGCCAGGCCGAGCTTGCTCGCACAGGACGCGGCACTTGGCCCGGCGCCGCCTATGGTGATGCCGACCCGTCCGCCAAGCACGGGATCGAGCGTCGCGTTCATATTGTCGAACCCGCCGGTGAGCGATACCGGCGCTGCCACGCCGGTGCCGCCGATGCGGACATTTGGCCGCACGTGCAGCGCGACCGTTTCGTTGGCCATGTCGATCGTGCCGTCGCCATCGAGCGCCATTTGCGGCGTGTCCAGGGCCAGGGCGCGCACCTGGCCCTGGCCGTGCGTGAAGTCGATCCGTGTCGCGAAGCAGATGACGCTGTCGGTGCCGCCAGTGGGCGGCACGCCGGCTTTTTGCAGCGCCGCGCCGAGGGCGGATTGCAGCAGCGCGTCGCTAACCGAGCCGTTCACGAGGCTGACGCCAAGATGGCCGTTCAGATCAGAGGCGAGGGCGTGCGGCGTGTCGCCGGTCGCCGCCAATTGCGCATCCACCTGCACCTGGCCGGTCGCGCCGCCCGGGCTGCCGAGCAGATTGGCCAGTTTCGCGGCGGACAGCGACGGCGAGCGAAAGGTCAGCGCCACTTGCGGCGGCGCGGCGCTGGCATCGACGGTGAGGCCGCCAATCATGACGCCCTGCGGTGCCACCATGCGCAGCGGGTTCACGACGAGCCGGCCGCCTGAGGCGGTCAGCTTGGCTTGCACATCGTGATAGTTTTCGCCGCCGAACGTCATGCGATCGAGCGACAGGGTGAGATCGGCGTCGGCGCCTTGCAGCGCGCCGAACGGCAACCTGGTGTCGGGAATAAGGAGTGGCGCGGCCGGCGGAGCAGCCACCGGCGGCGTGGGTGCGGTGGCTGGCGCGGGTGCCGGGGCAGGCGCCGGCGGCGCGGCGCCAGGAGCAGGTGCTGCCAGCATCGACCAACCAGCCGCCGCCGCATCCATGTCGAACTGATGCGAGGTGAGGGTGCCGTTCAGCGTCAGCACCGGTGCCCAGGCCAGCGTGACATTGCCGGCCAGGTCACCGATCGAGGAGCCGAAGCTGAAGTCGCGCAAATTGAGGCCGCGCAGCCGAAAGCCGGCATCGCCGACGTGGGCGGACAGGGTGACATTCCGCACATCCGGCAATGGCCGCCCCGCCAGGGAAGAGAGGTCGGCGAGGCTCGGGGCGCGCGCGTCAACCATGAGGTCGAACCCGTTGGCGCTTGGCGACGGTGGCACCGTGCCGTGCACCGTCAGGGTGGCGGAGCCGACGTCCGCGCTGGCGGTGAGCGGTATCGGCACGTTCGGATCCAGCACGTCCGGTTGCGTGGTGGTGCCCGCGATGTGCAGCGGCGCGCCCTGGTAGGTGCCATCCACGCTCAACTGCGTCTGCTGGCCTGGGCCGGGAGCGGAGAATACCGCTTCGTGCAGCAGGAGGCCGGGAGCGACCGCGCCGAGGTCGGATGTGCCGACATGGAGCGAGACAGCCGAGGTGCGGAAGGTGGCATTGCTGCCGTCCGAAAGGCGGGCGGTGAGGTTGATTTGCTTGAGCGGCAACGCCGCGGCTGGCGGCAGCCACGGCGCCAGCGGCGTCAGGTCCGGCGCGTAGCCGGTTACCAGGAAGCTGTAGCCCCGCCATTCATCCGGATGATTGACGCCGCCGGTAATTTTCAGGCTGGCGCCGCCGGCGGTGAGGGACGCGGTCAGCGGCCAGGTGCCGGCCAGCGCGAGCACGGGGCCGCCCTGCAGGCGTGAAAACGAGCCAGTGTCCACGGTCGCCATGAACGGCACGCCGTAGGCAGTGCCATCCGCCGTGACATGTATGGCCGCATCTTCCGACTCGGCGGTGACATCGGCGGTCGCGAGGGTTGCCGTGACGGCGCGCTCAGGGCCGAAGCGCCAGGTAAAGGTGCCATTTTCCACATGCACGTGGCGCAGATCGAAGCCACCGCCATGGCCGCCGCCAGCCTCATCGGCGCCGCCGAACAAGGCGCGCCGCTGCGGCCGGAACTGCCAGTTGAGCGCGCCGTCGGCGCCGGTTTCCACCAGCACGGCCGCGTTTTTCAGCACCAGGTTTTCCAGCACGACCTGGCCCGAGAGCAACGGCAGCAAGGCGACGCGCGCCTGGATAGATCCGGCGCTCACCATGGTCGGGGCGGAGCCGCCCGGCGCGTTGGCCAGCGAAACCCCCTCGGCGGTAATCACCGGGGCCAGGCCCATGGCAATGTGCAGCGGGCCGGAAATGGTCAGCTCGCGTCCGGTGGCCCGTTGCACGCCGCGGCGAAGCTCGGATTTCAGTTGGCTCGCATTGATCAGCGCGCCATTGGCGATCCAGATGCCCGTGCCGAGTATTGCCGCGACGACGACAAGCCAGAAAATCCGCCGCACGCCTGCTCCTGCCGCTGAAAGCTCTCAGTCAGTCGTCAGCCCACAGGTCGTCAATCAGGGGGCGGCGCCGGTGTGGCGCCTGACGATTGAGTCCTGACGACTAGGTCCGGCGGGGCTTTTCGGGCATCGGGGCGGGAAAGCCAAGGGCGGCGAAGGTCTCGCGCATGTGGGGGGGGAGATCGGCCTCCAGGGTGAGGTGGCCGCCTTGCGGGTGCGGGAAGGCAAGGCGGCGGGCGTGCAGATGCAGCGCGGAGGAGAATCCCTCCACCTGGCTTTTCGGCATGCCGTATTTGATGTCGCCGAGGATGGGCGTGCCGAGCTCGTCCATATGCACTCGCAACTGATGCGTGCGGCCGGTATGCGGATGCAGGGCGACGAGGGCGAAACGTTTACCCACTTCGTCGAGGGTTTCGAAGTCAGTGACGGCGGCGGCGGCCTCCGGGTCGTCGGGCAGGGCGGGCGCGGTCCAGTCGCCGCGGGGGCCGCGTATGCGGGTGAGGGGCATATCGATGCGGCCTGACGCTGGCTCCGGGCGTCCTACGATGACGGCCCAGTAAGTTTTTTCGACGTCGCGGCCGCGGAACAGGGCGGCGAGTTTGGCCGCGACGCCGGGGCTGCGCGCCAGCAGCAGCAGGCCGCTGGTGTCACGGTCGAGGCGGTGCACGAGGCGCGGGCGATCGGACGCGTCGAAGCGCAGCGCATCCAGTAACCCATCGATATGATACGTAATGCCTGGGCCGCCTTGCACCGGCAGGCCGTGGGGCTTGTTCAGGGCGATGATGGCGTCGTCACGATAAATCACCATGCGCTGCACATCGCGCGCGGCGTGCGGATCGAGCGGTTTGGCAATTGGTTTCGGTGCCGGCGCGGCGGGGAGCGGGGGGATGCGCACGATGTCACCGGGCTGCAGGCGCAGGGAGGCGGCAACGCGCTTCCCGCCGACACGGATCTGTCCGGTGCGGCAGAGCTTTTCGACGGCGCCCTGGGTGAGCGCCGGAAAATGTCGTTTCACCCAGCGATCGAGACGAATGTCGGCTTCGTCGTCCGAAACTTCGCGGGTTTCGATGGTCATGAGGAAGGAAGGCTTCTTTTTTGGTAACTGCCCAGGTAGGACAAGCATTTGAAAAGGAAGGAAGGCAAGCAGTTCTTTTTTGAAAAAAAGAACCAAAAAACTTTTACCTGCTGCGGCTGACATCCCAATCCACCGATCTGGACGGGCTGTTGGACGCAACTGATAAAAGTCTTTTGCTTCTTTTCTTCAGAAAAGAAGTCCTTTCTTGCCTGTCCTCCTTTTCGCCCCACCTGGGCAGTTACCTTTCTTGAAAAACAAGAAGCAAAAAACGTTTGATTATGTTGAGCCTGTCGGTGCCGAAGAATTGGGGGAAGCGCTGCCCACGGCAGCTGATTCCTTAAAGCGCCGCCAGGCTCAACACAGGCTTTTTGGTTCTTTTTTTCAAAAAAGAAATACTTTCTTCTCTGCGTCGCTTTCGCATCGATTTCTGC
>DATJOH010000356.1:0-3508 GCA_035507235.1 Acetobacteraceae bacterium | reverse complement strand
AGAGCCTGAGGCAACCCGGCACTGGCATGTCCTGTTGTTCCATCGCCGATTGCCGGCAAACGGATTTCCGCATCCAGGGTGGACAGTACCAGGCCCTGATCGACGGCGAGTGGCGGCCGGTTCCGCCGAACGCCGTGTTGGAGCGTACCGACAACCCAACGGGACGCGCGGTCGTGTGCTACACGCCGTATTTCGGCATCATGTGCTTCATCAAAGGCCCGGAGACCTGAGTTTCCGCGAGATTGATGCAAGGCACGTAGTACCTGTTATCGGCGAAGCGCCAGTCGCAGCTGCGACATGTCATTGAGAGAAGCCAAGCGACGAAGCAACCCCGGTCATGTGGCGCAGGGACGGTTGGGCAGGGCTTCACCGAACGAGGTTGCTTCGTCGCTTCGTTCCTCGCAATGACATATAGGGCGGGCCCTGCAACGGCGCGGCCTGCTACCGCACCGGCACCACGTCCAAGCGCACCACCATCCCTTCCAGCTCGGGCCGCGGTGGCGGATAGCGGCGCATCACGTCGGGATCATGTCCGGGCACGATGTGCTGCGGGCTGGGCGCGTGGGCCCGCAGCATATCGAACGCCTCCAGCATATCGCCGACATGATAGGCGACGGTGAATGGCCGGCCGGTCTCCATGTTTTCGTAGTAGTGCGACACGTCGGACGCCAGCACGACGATGCCGCGCGCAGTGTTCACCTTGACGAACTGCAGCCCGGCCGAATGTCCGCCGGTCGGCACTACGCTGATGCCTGGCACCACGTCAGCCGGACCGTTATGGTACACCACGCGGCCGTCGAAATTCAAACGCACCACGCCGCATACGTCGTCGGGTTCGAAGCTTTTCGCCAGATGCTGGTGGCGCATGTAGCGGCCGACGGCGTAGTGAATTTCCGGCTCCTGCAAATGGAACCGCGCCTGCGGGAACTTGTGAAAATTGCCGACATGGTCGTAGTGCATGTGGGTCAGGATGACGTCATGCACGTCGGCCGCATTCACGCCGACCAGCGCCAGTGAATCGATCGGGTCCCGCGTCAGCTTGCGGCCACGCTTGCCGCCGCTTTCGGTGGTAAAGCCGATGTCGATGACCACGGCACGCTCGGCGTTCTTTGCCACCCAGACGAAATAATCCATCGGCATCGGCCCATCGTGGGGATCGCCGCCAATGAAGTGCTCTGGCCGGCGCGCCTCGCGCGTGGCGTAACGGATGGCGAAGACTTCGTATTGGGCGGTCATGCCGGAACCTCCACACGCGCTTCATGCAGATGCGGCTTTACGTGCCGGGTAAACAGATCGATTGAGTGCAGTGCCTCGTCCGCGCCGATATCGCCGAACGCGAAGCGGCAAAGCAAGTAGTTCAGGCCGCCGTCATCGATGGTGCGTTGCAGAAAGCCGAGCACCTTGTCGGGCTTGCCGGCAACCGCGCGGCCTTCGGCTTCCGCTTCCTCGAATGTTTCGGGAAACAAGGCATTGGGATTGGGAAGCTGCATGTTGTGCTTGCGCCAGAGTTTCAGGAAGCTGTCGCGCCATTTGCCATAGCCGCGGCGGGCGACTTCCAGGGCCTCGCGTTCGCTGTCGCCAACCACGATGTGGCGGCCGAGGCCGATCAGCGGCATGTCCTGCGCTGCGTTGCCGGCGGCGGCCCATTCCTCGCGATAGCGGTCCGACAGAGGGCGCATCTTCGGCCCGGTGACATTCCCCACCACATTGACGCGGTGCTGCACCGCCCAGGGGACCGCATCCAGGCGGCCGATCCCGTACCACAGCGGCGGATGCGGCTTCTGGTACGGCTCGATTTCCATCGGCACGTCGCGGTACTGGTAGTATTTGCCTTCGAAGGTCAGTTCCTTGTTGGCCATGCCGCGCAGGATAACCTCCAGCGCTTCCTGGTACATTGCCGCGGACTGAGCGGGATCGATGCCGTAATAGCGCAGCTCGATCGGGGAAATGCCGCGTCCGACGCCGAGCAACAGCCGCCCCTTGCTCATCTGGTCGAGCATGCAGAGCTCTTCGAGAAGCTTCAGCGGATGATAGAGCGGCAGCAGATACACCAGCGCGCCAAAGCGAAGCTGCGTCGTGCGTTCGGCGATGGCGGCGAGCCAGATGCCAGGGCAGGCGGCAACACCAAGCGGCGTCGCATGATGCTCTGCCACGTGATAGCCGTAGAAGCCGGCGCGGTCGTATGCCTCGATCAGCCGCATGCGGTCGGAAAAGAACTCATCAAGAGCCCCCGGGCCGCGATCCATATGGTCGAAGATACCGAGCCGCATCTTGTTTCCTCCGTTGGGTCAGGTTTGAGAAACAATACGGGTCGGCGCGCGCTTCGCCAATCAGGTGGTCCCCAGCGTGTCGAAGACATCCCCCGCCGGCGGCAGCCCCAGAATATGCCGGCGGTGCCACAGTGCGTAGAACAACAGCTTCCATGCTGCGAAACCGTCGCGCCAGCGGCGGACACCGCGAAACAGCGCGACCACGCGGTCCGGATCGGCGATCTCCGCCACGCCCGGCTGCGCCGCCACCAGCGGCCCCAGCCGAGGCCCCTGCCCTTTGATCCACGCGCCCACCGGCACGGTAAAACCCTGCTTCGGGGCAAACGGCCGGGCCATCGGCAGATGCTTTTCCAGCCACTTGCGCAGAATCCACTTGCCCATGCCGTCGCGCAGCTTCATCGCATCCGGCAGGCGGAAGGCGGCGGCCGCAACGCCGCGATCGAGGAACGGCGTGCGCCCTTCCACCGCATGCGCCATCAGGCAGCGGTCCAGCTTCAGCAGCAGGTCGTGCGGCAGCCAGTCCGCGATGTCGGTCGCCTGGGCCGCGGCAAGCCGCGAGCGCCCGCCTTCTGCCGCGCGCAATTCCGCGGCGGTAATCCCGTCGCGCCAACCGGTGGGGCGCGCGCGCAGCACGTTCACACGGTCGAACGAACCGCGCGCATACATCGCACGTCCGCCCAGCCACCACGGCCGCATCGCACTGGCATAACGCGGGTAACCGGCAAAGATTTCGTCACCGCCTTCGCCGCTGAGCACCACCTTCACGTCCTGCCGCGCACGCTGTGCCAGGAACCAGGTCGGAATGATGGCGTAGTCTGCCGCGGGATCGTCCATGCAGGCGACGATCTCGGGCAGATGCTGCCAGACCATCGCTTCGTTGATCTCGATCGCCTCGTGCCGCGCGCCGCACGCCTTTGCCACCGCCGCGGCGTGGTCGCGTTCATCGGCCGCTTCGGGGACGTCGAAGCCGGCGGTGAAGGCCAGAACGGGTTCGTCATTCAGCCGCGCCATCAGCGCAAGCAATGTGGAACTGTCGATGCCGCCGGAGAGGAACATGCCGTACGGCACATCGCTGCGCTGGTGCAAATCGACCGATTCTTCCAGCGCGCGATCCAACCGGGCCAGCGCCTCGTCTTCGTCGATGTTCTCCGGTCCCCCTTCCGGGATGGCGCTGATCCGGCGGCGGTCGATCACGTGGCCGTCCGCGCAGGTGAGCGTCTCGCCGGGCAGCAGGCGCT
>DATJOH010000355.1:0-12923 GCA_035507235.1 Acetobacteraceae bacterium | reverse complement strand
GCGCCCTGCCGAGGCCGCGCCCGGCGCCGGTAACGATCGCCACCCGATCATCGAAACGAATCATCCCGCCTGCTCCCGTTTCCGCCGCCCGATGCCTGGGCACGGTTGCGTCTCGAGCGCTGCTTAACCGAACTTCGCGGGTGGGGCGAACAAGGGAAGTCTGGCGCGGAGCGAGACGGTCAGGTGGGAGGCGGGCTCGACCGGCTGCCAGGTGCCGAGGCCGCGCAGTTCGGAGGCGCCGCGTACCTGGTTGCGGCCATTCTGCTTGGCGAAATAAAGCGCCTGGTCGGCCCGATCGGTCAGCGCTTGGGCGGCGCCGCCCTCGCGCGGCGAGAGGCTTGCCGCGCCGATGCTGATGGTCACGCGGCCGAACGGGCTGCCCTGGTGCAGCAACAGGGAGCGGAGCACGGCCTCCCGCACGCGTTCGCCGACTTCGCGGGCGCCGGCTTCGCCCGTGCCGGGAAGCAAGGCGACATACTCCTCGCCGCCGTAACGGCCGGCGAAATCGGGCGGCCGGCGCAGCGCCGCCGCGAGCGTTTCGGCGATGCGGCGCAGGCAATCGTCACCAGCGGAATGGCCATGAAAATCATTGAACAGTTTGAAATAATCCACGTCGATCAGCAGCAGGCCGAGTTCCGTGCCGTCCCGCGCGGCGCGCGCCCATTCCTTTGCGAGCGCCGTATCGAAGGCGCGACGATTGCCGATGCCGGTCAGGCCGTCGATCGTGCACATGTCGGTGAGGCGTGCGTTTGCCGCTTCCAGCCGTTGCTCGGACAGCATGGTTTGCACGATGTTGGTGGCGAATTGGTCGGCAACGGAGAACACCGCGCGCACCAGAATCAGCAGGAAAGGTGCCAGCAGTTTTACGAGGAACGCGTGTGCGAACAAGGTGCCGACCACGCCGACGCCGACGCTGAGCACAGCTTGCAGCTTCACCGCGGCAGGCGAGGCGGCATTACGCGTGCACGCGCCGGTAAACCAGCCGGCCTGCACCGACAGCACGAACATCTGCATGGTCGGATCGTCGAACCGCAGCAGCACGCAAATATTGAGCACGCCCCAGAGAGCCGCGCTCACCGTCGCGCCGGTAGTGAAGCGGAGCGCCCAGTGCTCGGGAGTAAGGGGGTTTGCCGCGGCGCCCGCTTGCGTTTGGCGCGTGAATGTCCGCGCCAGCTGCATGCGGTAGGCGAGGACCGCCAGTGTGGCGGCGCTGAGGGCGGCGAACCACGGCCAGCCGGTATGCAGCAGGCACACGATTGGCACGGCGGCCGCGGCGGCGCCGCCTTCCACCAATGGCCTGTTGCCGGTGTAGAGCGAGCTTACCAGACGCCAACGATAGGCCGGCGCCAGGTCGCGCGAGGAGAGCAGCACCGGAATGCGGAGCAGCAAAGCGGATCGTCCTGGGTGACGTCCGAGTCTTAAGCTGCAGATGTTTACGGATCGTGTGGTCGCGACGCGGCGAAGTTCACCGAGGCTGCTTACGAGGTGCGGCCTAGCGCCTATATGCGCTGCGAGGCGGGCCCGCCGAAGGTCGCCGGGGCCGCGCTTCGTAAGCGACTTTAGACAGGACCCCGGGTATTCGCCCGCGCCTGGATTTCCACGAGCCGCTTGTAATCCCGTGCCTGCGACTCGGTGTCGAATTGTCGGCTGACGACCAGTTGGGGACCCACATAGTGTCCGACCGCCCAGCGATCGTTTGTAGGTTCCAGTCTAAAAGTTAGCGGCCCGTTAACTGGGGTCAGGTTAACACTCGTAGACATATCTGGACTCGGCGCGTGTGGTTCCTGGATATTTCGACCGCCACCGTGGCCAATCAAGCAAAAACCGCCTCCCCATACTGGAATTTGGGTCGAGTCGGCAAAACCAAGTCACTTTCCTGCCACGTGGCTGGACTATGCGGCCCGCAACCAATAGCCGTTGCGCTAGACCGGGGGTTGTACATGCCGCTTTTTCTCATCCTCATTTCTGATGAGCAGGGGAGGGTCGTCACCGAAGAAAGCGCTGAATATTCAGACATTATGAGCGCGGAGGCGCGCGCGGTCGGGCTGGCCACGCCGCGGCAGCGGTGGGAGATTGTCATGGCTGTGCCCAATCAACCATCCGAGGAGGGCCCACCGGCAAAGAAGCGGGGTACACGCCGCGCGCGCACTTGAGTGCAATCACAACAGCGGCTGCTATCAGCGGTCTATTCCGCCGAGAGAATGCTCGCCGCCATCGTTGTCATTGGTTACGGATCCTGTGGCGCCGCGCCGACGGCGCGGCGCACCGCGGTGAGAACACGGGCGATTTCGGCCGGCGTGTTGTAATGCGCGAGGCCGATGCGCAGGACGCCGGCCGCCTCCGGCAATCCGAGTTGACGCACGACTTCGATGGCGTAATTGTTTCCTGACCAGACGCAGATGCCGTCGGCCGCGAGGTGAGCCGCTATCCGGTCCGGCGGCACGGTGGCGTGGGTGAAAGAAACCGTGGGCACGCGGAAGCCGATCCGGTTCGGATTGCTGACACCGTGAATGGCAACGCCGGGAATAACCCGCAGGCCCGCAATCAGATCCAGTGCCAGCGCGGATTCCCACGCGCTCGCGGCGGCGAACGCTGCCTGCAATTTCGCCCGCTCGGTGCCGGATTCGCCGAAGATTTCGCCCAGCCACGCGAGGTAGGCGATGGCGGCAGATAGGCCGGCCTGCAACTCGATCTGCGGCGTGCCCTGTTCCCACCGCCAGGGGATGTCGTCGCTGGCGGGCCGCACTTTCTGCGGCATCAGGCTGCGCAATAAATCGGCGCGCGCCCATAGCACGCCGAGATGCGGCCCGAAGAATTTATAGGCCGAGGCAACCAGGAAATCGCAGCCCAGCGCTTGCACATCGATCAGCGCGTGCGGCGCGAACTGCACCGCATCCACATAGACAAGTGCGCCCGCCTGCTTCGCCAGCATTGTCAGCGCCGCGACATCGTTAAGCGAGCCGGTGAGATTGCTCGCCGCCGTCAGCGCGACGATACGCGTACGTGGCGAGAGCGCGGCGGCAAACGCGGCTGGCTCGACGCGCCACGTCTCGGTATCGAACGGCACGCGCCGCACAATGAGGCCGCGTTCGCCCGCGGCGGCGAGCCAGGGAGCAACGTTGCCGTCATGCTCCATGGTCGTCATGAGAATTTCATCGCCGGGGGCAAGCGTCGCGGCAAGGGCGCGGGAAAACAGGAACGTCAGCGCCGTCATGCTTGGGCCGATAACGATTTCCCGCCAGTCGGCGGCGCCGAACAACGTTGCTGCGTCGCGGTGCGCCTGTTCCACGATCGCACCGGCTTCCCGGCTCGTGCGGAAATAACCGCCGAGATTGGCATTTTGCCGTAACAGGCATTCGCTGACCGCCTCGGCGACGCGGCGCGGCACCTGCGTGCCGGCGGGGTTGTCCAGGTGCACGCGCGTGGTGTCGGCGAGCGCCGGAAACTGCGCCCGCACTGCCTCGATCGGGTAGGATTCCATTGGTGGCGTCACGTTCGTAACATATCGCACGGAAGGAAGAGTTCTTTTGTGAAAAAAGGAACCAATAAACTTTTATCTTGTAGAGCGGCGCAGGCCGAAAGCAAAGCACTCGGCGGCTGTGAGCCAAGAGCAAAAGTTTTTTGTTTCTTTTTTTCAAAAAAGAAATACTTTCTCTTCTTACCGGTTATCCGGTTTGCGCGGCGTGATGCGACCATCCTAGGCCTCCCGGTACAGCAGCAGCAAAAATCCTATCAGCACGAAACAGCATGGCCAAATCCACGCCGACACCGTCGCCACGCGCCCCGGCAGGCGCAGTTCCAGCCAGCGCGCCCACCCCGCGGTGACGGCGAGCAAGGCAAGCGGCGTGTGCGTCCATTCGATGAGCAACTGATCCTTCACGTTGGCGATGGCGTGGGTGTGGGTGAGCAGCAATGCGCCGCCGCCGGCGCAGACGAGCGGAAATATGTAGGGCGCCCACGCCGCGCGCAGCCGCCCGGTGCGGACACGCCATTCGAAAATGCCGAAAATAATCGGCAG
Source organism: Acetobacteraceae bacterium (assembly GCA_035507235.1). Taxonomy (GTDB): domain Bacteria; phylum Pseudomonadota; class Alphaproteobacteria; order Acetobacterales; family Acetobacteraceae; genus CAJCIS01. The sequence goes on along the minus strand of DATJOH010000355.1, from coordinate 8,905 downwards.
CATGGCAAACACGCGATGCTGCATCACCTCGACGTCAAGCAGCGAATCGAACACGCCGATGCTGCCCAGCGGCCACACCTCGGGGTCGGAGCGCACCAGCAGGAAGCCCGCGAGCCCCAGGAACACCAGTGGCCAATGTCGCGCCCAGCGCACGCCGGCCTGATTCACCAGAGCCAGCAGGCCGATGACCAACACAAAAATGCCCGACCAGTGATGATTATATTCCGACCACGCAATGTCCGCGGCATTCCGCGGCGGCAGATCGCCGGATCCCTCGATGAAGGCCGCGCGCGGCTCGGCGGCGCGCGCCTTGGCCTCCTGGTCCAACTGCGCCTGCAATTTTGGAATGCCGAGCCTATCGTGGTCAGGTGAACTCAAGCGCGGCCAGACGGGCGTGAAATCGCGCGCCACGATTTCATGCCAGCTCGCCCGATCGGTGGTCAGATCGATGCCGGGCGGCACAGAGGTCAGCGACGCGGCGGTGAAAAACACCGTAATGCCGATGCCGATTTCCACTTCGGCAAACCGCCGCATACGCAGTAGCGGAACGTCTTCGTTGCGGCGCAGCCCTTCCGTCACCAGCAAATTGCCGAAGCCGAGCCCAAGCAGTAGAAGGAACATGACGACTTTCGCGCCGACCATGACGCCGTACGCGGTGCCGTAAAAAGCCTGCCAACTGCCGATATAGAACAGCGTCATGATGATGCCGCTGACGGCGATGCAGCCGACGCCGATCATGGACATACGGCTGAAACGGCCGCCGACATCGCGCAATGCCGCCTGCTCACGCAGCCGGCCGAGCACCATGACGAAACTTGGTATGCCGCCGATCCAGATTGCCGCGCCAAGCTGGTGCAGGAATTCCACCACCAGCAGCAGCGCATTGTGATCGAGCCGCGCCCGCGCATGCGTGGTCAACGTCGCCGCCGCCAATTCCGCCGCGCCAACCACAAGCAGTTTCACCGCACCGACATCGGCGAACAGCAATCCGCCCAGTATCGATGCCGCCGCTATCTTCAACAAACCGGCAACCGCGAAATTGGCGCCGATCACATCGCCAAGAGGCACATCCAGCGTGCTCATCAACACCGCGAGCTGCAGCGTTACGTTCAACGCCTCCACGCCCACGAGGGCGAACGCGCTGATCGCAGCCATGCGCCGTAAACGTCGGACCAGGTCGGGACCGAGCCAGGCAGCGAACGGCCTGGCCGCCAATATCAGAAACAGCGCGCCGCCAATCGCCATGGACTGGCTGAGGATCGCCAGACCGTGCAGCAGAATGCCAAGATATCCGACTACGTCTACAAGTAGGGACAATTTCTGGTCCAGATTCCAAGGTCGGTGCGATTGCCTCCGGCGGCCGGGGCTCCGCCCCTGGACCCCGTTGGGGACTCGTCCCCAAACCCCGATTCTATTTAGGCGCGTCCACGGTGAACGGGACGGTGCCGCGGGTGATGTGGCCGTCGATCGCCAGGACCTGCCAGCGCAGCGTGTAGTCGCCCGGCTTTACCGGCACCGTGACAATCATGCGGTCCGGGCCCTCGGCGGCGGTCGCCAGGCGCTGCACACTGCCGTCCGGCGCCGTCAGCGTCACCTTGCAACGCGGCGCGTCAATGCGGCTGTTGTAGCGCAGCATAATGGCGAGGTCGCCGGCCTTCACATGCCCGTCAGGCGCCGGCGTGCTGTCGATCAGCACCGCATGCGCGAAGGCGGGCGAGGCGGCAAAACACAGGAGAATGCTCAAACGGCGCATGATGCGTCCCGGCAAAGTGGCGGCCGGCTGTAGGACGCACGCATGCACAGTGTCCAGGGTACCCGCGCCTTGTCCCCGCCGCGCGACACCGTAAGTGAGGGCGATGCTCATCCTCGGACTCGGTACGGACCTTTGCGACATCCGCCGTGTGGAACGCGTCCTGGCGCGGTTCGGCGACCGGTTCGTCAACCGCGTTTTCACCGAGACCGAGCGCGCGAAAGCGGCGGGCCGCACCGAAATCCTGCGGGCGGCGACGTTCGCCAAACGCTTCGCCGCCAAGGAAGCTTGCGCCAAGGCGCTCGGCACAGGCTTCTCCCGCGGCGTGTTCCACTCCGACATGGGGGTGGTGAACCTCGCCTCCGGCCAACCGACCCTGCATTTGACGGACGGCGCCGCCGCGCGCCTCGCGGCGATCATCCCGGACGGCATGGCCGCCGAAATCGCGCTGAGCCTGACCGACGAGCCGCCCTATGCCTTCGCGCAGGTGATCATCTGGGCGCGGCCTTCCGCGACTCCACATACATGAGTAGCAAGCTCATTAGGAAAAAGTTCTTCTCTTTCTGAAGAAAAAACTGCCGGGTAGGGCAATCATTTGAGAAGAAAGAAAGGCAAGCAGTTCTTTTTTGAAAAAAAGAACCAAAAACTCTAACTGTTTCGGGCGGCATCCGAATTCGCCGATTTGACCTGGCTGGTGGACGCCACTGATAAAAGTCTTTTGCTTCTTTTCTTCAGAAAAGAAGTCCTTAACTGGCTTTCTTCCTTTTCGCCCTAGCGCGGCGCCGGCGTGTAGCGCCACACCGACGCGGGCGGGAAATTCAGCGGAGTCCAGGCCTCGCGTTTCGGCACCAGGCCGAGTTTCTTGAAGGGCAGTGGCGAAGTGAAACAGTACGAGTAAAGGATGAAGCCGCGACCCGGGGCGACTGCCTCGATGGCGTCGACGAAGCGGCGCTGCTGCTCGATCGGCAGCAGAACGAGCGGAATGCCCACCACCACCGTGCCGATTCTGCCGTGCCATTCCTGCGGGATGAGCGCAGGCAAGCGGCGCGCATCGCCTTCCACCACATGCACGCCGGGCAGGGTGTCGCGCAGGTGGTCGGCCATATCGCGGACGATTTCCACGACGAACAGGCGCGACGGCGGCAGGCCGCCGGCGAGCAGGGCCTGGCTTACGACGCCGGTGCCGGCGCCGAGCTCCAGCACGGCCTCGTCCGGCGCATGGTGGGTGTGCGCAACCACACGGCGGCACAGCGCCGGGCTGCTCGGCACGATCGAACCCATTTGCAGCGGATTGGCGAGCCAGCGCCGGAAGAATAATCCGGCATTGGCAAAGTCCTGGGCAAGGCCGCGTGCTTCAATCGCGTCAGCCGCCTGTTTCATCCGATCTCACCGTAATCGTTGGAAGGAAAGGGTGTGCGGGCGGCGGGGACGCCGATTACTTAATCTTGGCTTCCTTGAACACGACGTGCTTGCGAGCAACGGGATCGTATTTCCGCAGTTCCATCTTCGCGGTCTTGGTCCGCGCATTCTTCTTGGTGACATAGAAGTAGCCGGTGTCCGCCGAGGACACGAGCCGTATCTGCACCGTATTCGATTTCGCCATCGCCAACCTCTTTAGGCGCGCGCCCCAGGGAGCCGCACGCAAAGGCGGCTAAATGGCCAACGGCGCGTGGCCGGTCAAGCGGCGTTTTTGCGACAGTGCCGCGCGTCGCCGCCTTGCCGCCCCTGGAAATTTCCGACGTTCGCGGTAGCTAACGCCCATGCTCGACATTCAGACCTTCGACGCACGGCGCGGCGGCAACGTGCTCTACAAGGCGCTCACCCACCCGCTCGCGGCCGAGGCTTTGGCTATTCTGGCGGCGGAATTGCGGCAGTGCGGCGGGTTTGCCCTGTTCGATCCGGATGGCGTCGCAGCGCCGCTGTTCGCGCTGCATCCGGACATGCCAGCCCCCGCCGAATATTTCGTGCAGAATGTGGAGCTTCTGACAACTTCCTTTGCGGGTATCTCAGCTCGGCCGATCACCGACCTGAAAGCAAGCAGCGCCGCGACGCTGCTGATCGCCGCCTTCGATACCGGCCGGCTGGTGACGCGGCTGCGCCCGCTGCTGCCGGCGGCCATGGCGGTGCGCTCGCTGGACGACGCCCGCCTGCCGGAGGCGCTGCTCACCAACCGGCGCCAGTATCTGGACCGGCTGAATTTCGCCACCAACCACGTGTTCTTCCGCGACCGCGACGGGCTTTCCAGCCGCCTGGTCAGCGCGAATTACTGGGCGGGCTACGGCGCCAAGGAGGTCTCGCTGTGGCTGCGGCTGTTCGATGCCGACGGCACGGCGCTCGCCACCTGGACCGAAGTGCTGCCGCAGGCTGGGGGCTTTGCGATCGACAGCCGCGACGTGCGCGCCCGCTTCAACCTGCCGCCGTTCGCCGGGCAGATTTTCCTGCATGCCGTAGGAGTCGCCGGCCATGACGTGGTGAAATACGCCCTTGATATCTACGGGACCGGCGGTGAGCCGAGCCTTTCGGTGACGCATGACGCCAATGCCTGGCCGTCCGATCGCTATGCCGGGCTGCCGGCGCCGCGGGCCGACGAGCAGGTGACGCTGTGGGTGCAGAACAGCCACGCGGCGCCGATCCCCGCCGGCGCTATCGCGTTGGACCGCATGGGGGCGGAAGCGCCGGTGACGCTGATGCGCGATATCGGCCCGTATGCGAGCCTGGAACTGGACGTGGCGGCATTGTTGCCGGGCGTCGCCTGGCCCGCGCAGGTCGAAGTGCGCACCGGCCGCCACGTGGTGCGACCGCGTTACGAAGTGCGCCGTGCCGGCCGCACGCGCATTGCCCACGTCAATGTGGAGCGGGCCGATCTACGGCCTGACCCCGGGATCAAGGGCCTGCATAATCTGCTTGGCCGCGGCTACCTGCTGCCATTCCCCATCCTGCCGCCGGATCGCTTCCGCACCATTTTCCAACCCAACCCGATGGCGGAATCGCAGACCAACCTGCCGCTGCGCCTCGATGTGTTCGCCGAGAACGGCATGCTCGCGGCGCAGAAATTCCTCGGCTGCCTGCCGCGCGATCATGATGTTGCCATGGATCTGGACGCCATTGCCGCGGCACCGGGGCACGCCGAACTGGTGTATGATTTTCGCGCCGGCGGCGACGCGGATGGCTGGTTGCACGGATTGTTCCGCTACGAGCACCGCGAAACCGGCCACGCCGCCGAAACGAGCTTCGGCGGTCATATTTTCAATACCGCCATGACCTACAAGGATGAGCCGCAATCCTACAACGGGCCGCCGCCAGGCCTTTCGACGCGGCTATTCCTGAAACTCGGCGATGCGGCGCGGCGCAGTTTTGCGGTGCTGATCTATGCGGCCTCCGCGCCCTGGCATGAACGTTCCGCCACCACGTTGCTGCTGATCGGCGGCGACGGTGCCACGATCGCGGAACATGATATTGCCATTGCGTGTTGCGGCTCCGTAATGGTGTTTCCGCATGAAATATTTGGTGAGGCAGCGCTTCAGGTCGCTGGGGCGCGAGGATATGTGCTGGTGCGGGATACCACGTGCCGCCTGTTCGGGTATCATGGATTGATGAACGATGCGGGCGGGTTTTCGCTTGATCACATGTTTGGATTCTAGCAGGGGGTCTGGGTGGGCGGTGCCGGCCTCCGGACCCCCCGTCGCTCGTTCACTTGTCACGCTACGTGGTGCATGCGCGGCGTGGCGTTGCAATGGATGCTGGAGGCTGATCCGTGCCGATTTTTCTTCGGAAAAAATGTTCCGTGCTCTATCTGCATGTGCCGAAAACCGGCGGTTCGGCGATCGAGCAGTTTTTTGCTCGCAATGAGTTCCGCACCGAATATTGCGACACGGGCGGGCCGCACTCATTCAATCGCTTCCGCCGCTGCTCACCGCAACACCTTCACGCGGAGCCGATTACGGCGGCGCTGCGGCCGGCGAGATTTGATTTTGTGTTCATGACGGTGCGCAATCCCCTCGCGCGGATTGTTTCGGAATACAGGATGCGGTTGAGCGGTGAAGGCGCCAGGCCGCCGGCATTATCCGAGTGGCTTGACCAGACGTTCAACAGGTTCGCGGAGGACCCTTATACCGGCGATAACCACATCAGGCCGCAATCGGAGTTCTGGCTGCCGAATTGCGAGGTTTACAGGCAGGAAGACGGCTACGGTCCGGCACTGGTGAACCGGATCGAGGAAAGGCTGGTGACTGAGCTGGAACATCGCGATATTGGCCAAGTCAACCTCGCCAAGGCTACCGACCCAGACAGCGATGAAATCAAGGCAATTGAACCGCGTGTCAGGCAATTCTACAGGCAGGACTACCTTACTTTCGGCTATTGAAACAGAACATGTATTTCGACCCTTCACGTATCCAAGTTTGAAAAAGTTTTTTGGTTCTTTTTCTTCAAAAAAGAACACTTCTTCTTATGAAAGATACCTCGCCGTAAGATGCGCCTCAAAAGCCGCCGGATCAAGTTTACGACCGGTCGCCTCGCACAGCAGCTCGTTGAAATCGAGCCTGCTGCCGTAAGCGTGCACGTGTTCGCGCAGCCAGTTCGTCAGCGGCACGAGATCGCCTTTGGCGAGGGCGCGGTCGAGGTCCGGCACGGCGGCGCGGGCGGCGGACATCATTTGGGCGGCGGCCATGGCGCCCAGCGTGTAGGCCGGGAAATAGCCGAAGATGCCTTCGTACCAATGGATGTCCTGCAGGCAGCCGCGGCGGTCATCGGGCGGCGTGATGCCGAGCAGGCGGTGCAGTTCCTCGGCCCAGGCGCCGGGAAGGTCTTCCACCGCGAGTTCGCCCGCCACCATGGCGCGTTCCAGTTTGAAGCGCAGGATGACGTGGGCTGGGTAGGTCATTTCGTCGGCGTCGACACGGATGAAGCCCCGCTCCACGCGCCGCCAGAGGCGCGCGAGATTGGAGGGAGCCCAGGCGGGGCCGGCGCCTTTGAAGGCAGCGACCAGTTCGTTGGAGAGCCAGCCGAGGAACGGATCAGAGCGGCAGGCCTGCATTTCCATGATGAGCGACTGGCTTTCGTGCGCCGCCATGCCGGAGGGGGCGCCGACCGGCTGGCGCGAGAAGGCTTCCGGCAGGCCGCGTTCGTAGAGCGCGTGGCCGGTTTCGTGCAGCACCGCCATCATGGCTTGTACCGGATCCGTTTCGTCGTAGCGCATGGTGATGCGCACGTCGCTCGGGGTACCGCTGCAGAACGGGTGGATGGAGCGGTCAAGCCGCGCATGGTTGAAATCGAGGCCGGCGCGTTCGGCGAGGCGGCGGCACAGGGTTTCCTGCATGTCGGCGGGAAATTCGCCGGCCAGGCGGATCGGCGGCGGGCTTTTCTTCTGCCGCTGTTCGGCGCGCGGCAGGGCATCGGCCATGAAGGTTTCGTAACGATCAAACAGCGGTTGCACGTCCGCTGTCAGCATGCCGGGCTGATAGCCGTCCATCAGCGCGTCATAGGGCGAGAGCCCGAGCCTCTCCGACAGCGCCGCCGCGCGTTCGCGCACCAGGCCCAGAACGATTTTCAGGCTGGGGAGCACCATGGCGAAATCGGAGGTGGCGAGCGCGATGCGCCAGATCTTTTCGCAAGCGGAATTTGCCCGCGCCTCCGCTTCCACGAGGTCCGCGGGCAGCGCGGTGGCACGCGCGTGTTCGCGGCGCATGAGGCGCAGATTGGCGGCTTCCCAGGGGTCCTGCGGGGCGCCGGCGCGGTCCAGGTCGGCGGCGACTTCCGGCGCGGTGACGAGGGCGTGCTGCACGCCGGCGAGCACGGCAAGCTGGTCGCCACGCGCCGCGGCGCCGCCGGGCGGCATCAGGGCCGCGGCATCCCAGCCGAGCATGGCGCCGGCTTCGGAGAGTGTGGCGATGCGGGCGAAGCGCGCTTTCAGACGATCATAGGCGGCGGGATCGAGCATGCGGGATGTTTTACGGGGTCCGGGGCAAAAGGAAACACTCTTGCCTGCGGGGGCAGGTACGGCGCGATAAAAGCGCGGAAGCGTTCCGAGGTGGGATATGGGCCTGCTGTTTGTCGCCGCCGCGATCTGGATCGCGGCGCATGTTGGCATTGCCGGCAGCGCGGTTCGGGCGCGGATTGTCGGGCGGATCGGCGACGCTTGGTTTCGTGGCGTTTTCTCGCTGCTGTCGCTCGCGTCCATCGTGTTCTTGTGCGTGGCCTATCGGCGGGCGCCGCTGCTGGCGCTGTGGAGTTTGCCGGCCTGGCTGGTCTGGATCCTGGACGTGCTCATGCTGCCGGCCTGCGTGCTGCTGATCGCCGCGGTTGCAGCGCCAAACCCGACGAGCGTGGGGCAGGACAAGGCGATGGCGCGCGAGCCGGCGGGGGTGACGCGCGTCACGCGGCACCCGATGCTGTGGAGTTTCACTATCTGGGCGCTCGTGCACCTGCTGGCGAATGGCGAGCTGGGCGGCGTGATATTTTTCGGCGCCTTCGCGGTGACATCGCTGGTCGGCATGCCATCGATCGACCGGAAATTGGCGGCGCGTGATCCGGTGGGCTGGGCGCGGCTTTCCGCCGTTACGTCCATTCTGCCGTTCGGCGCGATCGCGGCCGGGCGCAACCGGTTCGTGCCGGCGGAAATCGTTTGGTACGTGCCGGCGGGCGGGTTCGTGCTGTGGGCCGCGCTGCTGTATTTCCATGCGACGATAGTCGGGGTGCCGGCGATACCCGGCTAGAGCCGCCTGGGCGTGACAAGGGCGACGCCTTGACCTATTTCTACCGCCGGGCACAGATTTTCTACCATAAGGGTACGCGGTGGCGTCGCAGCTGAATATCAAGAGCGAGGACGGCTACCGGCTGGCGACCGAGCTTGCCGCGCTGACGGGCGAGAGCCTGACGAGCGCGGTGACGGCGGCGCTGCGGGAGCGGCTGGAGCGCGAACAGCGGTCGCATGACCGGTCGCTGAAGCACGCCCGGCTGGCCGCGCTGGCGGCGGAGATCCGCGGCTTCCTGCGCGCGGCGCCGCCCTCGGCGATGGGGCATTAAGCAGTGATCCTGGATAGCTCGGCCCTGCTTGCCATGCTGTTGGACGAGGCGGCGGCGCCGGTGCTGCTGGCGGCTTTGACCGAAGCGGAGCGGCCGCGCATGAGCGTCGCCAACTGGCTGGAGGTGGCGATG
>DATJOH010000354.1:0-4589 GCA_035507235.1 Acetobacteraceae bacterium | reverse complement strand
AACGGGATTGCCGATCGGCGGACCTGGCTGCAGCGCGCCAAGGATATTTGGCTTGCGGTGCCCGCCCCCGCCCCATCAAGCCGCGCCGAGGCCAATATTAACGGCGCTGCAAATGCTGCGGCCGAGGTCGCGCCGGACGAGCTGGCCACCGTGCCGCCGCCGTCACCAATGCCTGCCGCGATCATCCCGCCACCGCCGGCTGCCCGCCCGTTCGATCCGACCGACGCATCGCTGTACGGCCAATTCGTGCAGGCCGCCTATTCTATGTATTCGCAGAATCTCAGCAAACCCACCGCGCTGACACCGCCGCCCTCTTCGGATTTTCCGCAAGCTTACCGGCTCGCGGCGTGGATCCAGATGCAGGATTTTATCCTGCAAAGCACGGCGCCGACATTTTACGGATTTATTGCGCAGAGCAAGGTAGGTCCCAGCCAATTTATCGTTGCCATTCGCGGCACGTCGAACGGCGTCGAATGGTGGGACGACGCCAACGCGGTGAACAAAGCGCCATTTAAAAATCTAGGCTGCGGCTCGGTCGGCATGGGCTTCGCGCGTATCTACGATACGCTGGAAGTCGTCGATTGCCAGCCTCCCATGCCGGGCGCGGCACTGGGACAATCGCTTAAGGTGGCTGGCACATTCGCTCAGCAAATCTCCGCCCTCGTTCGCCGTCACACGCCTGCGGCCGCCGCGCCCGGCGGCATTCCAGCTGGCGCCTCGGTCGAAATCACCGGTCACAGCCTCGGCGCCGCGCTGGCAACGCTTTACGTGATGGAGAATGCCAAGACCGAGCAGCTTGCCAATCCGGCGCTGTGCACGTTCGCTTCGCCGCTGGTTGGCGATGCCACATTCGCCGCGGCTTTTAATGCTCTGGGCCTGACCTCGTGGCGTGTCGACAACGCACCGGACTTGGTCACGAAAATTCCGCCGGCCATCCTCGGCTTTGTTCACGTCGACACCAAAGTGCCGGTTAATTCCGCCGGCAAGGTGATGCCGCTCGTGACCTGCTGGCACTCCTTGGCGACTTACCTCAGCCTGATCGATCCGACCAAACAGCCGGATCCCGGTTGCAGATTATGGGCTGCGGCTGAGCCGCCGTCCCCTCCCCTGCCCGCCGTCCCTTTGTCTAGTTCCGGCCCCCCTCCATCAGGAGCGCGTACGATGAACAGAATATTCGCCATCGACATCGACCATGCGAACAATGTCCAGGACACGCCCGGTCCGCTCGGCGGGTTTTCTCAAGTCAAGGCGAGGGGCATCGCGTTCCTCATCCACAAGGCCACCGAGGGATTGACGTTCGCCGATCCCCGCTATGCGGCGCGGCGCGCGGCCTGGATGAACGGCATCCCCGTCCCCGTCATCGACGTGAACGACACCCCATTGCAAATCACGCCGCGATTTGCCGCCTATCACTTCTTTCATGGTGAAGACCCCGTTCGCGAGGCGGAATTCTTCCTCAACACCGCCCGATTGCAGCCCGGCGACGACGCGGTCGTCGATTGGGAGCCGGTGCCTGGAAGCGGATTCGTGCCGAGCGCCGACGCCGTCGACGCCTTCTGCAACGTCGTGGAAAGCGCACTCGGATTCTCGATTATTGTTTATTCGGGAAGTGCCGCGAAACAGCAACTCCAAGGCAGCGATCCACGCTTCGCCAAGCGCCGGTTATGGCTCGCCGAATACAGCTCCACTTGGACTACTCAGCAGTCTTGGACATATCCGTGGCTGTGGCAAAACAACGGCGGCCAAAGCGGGGGCGCAAACACCATTCCGGGAATCGACGGCAACTGTGACAACTCGACAGTCGTCTATCCACGAATGACGGTCGAGCAGCTTGCCGCCGACTGGGGCGGCGGCGCGCAGGGCATGCGACGGCCCACGATAATCGCATCGGCGAGGCCGGGCGTGCAGCCGCCCGGCGTTACCGCGCGCAAGATTGCGCGCTACGGCTGGAAACCAGACCTTCCCGATCAGCGCGACTACTCTTATGCAGTGCCTGCCGGCGTCGTACAAAACACTCCGAGCCTCGTGGATTTGCGTCAGCAGTGTCCTGCCGTCTACGATCAAGGACAGATCGGCAGCTGCACCGCCAATGCCATTGCCGCCGCGCTCGAATTCGACATGATGAAACAAGGGCTGCACTCATTCACGCCGTCGCGCCTGTTCATCTATTACAACGAGCGCAGCATGGAGGGGACCGTGGCCTTCGACGCGGGCGCCCAGATTCGCGACGGCATCAAAAGCGTGGCCAGCCAGGGCGACTGTCCGGAAAGCGAGTGGACCTATGATGGTTCGCCGCCTTTGCCAAACAAAGCCTTTCCTCCCGGTGCCAAGGCTGCGATAGCGCCACTTCCGCAATGTTACGCCGATGCGATTCAGCATAAGGCGCTGACCTATCAGGTGGTGGATCAAAATCTCGCCGACATGAGAGGCTGTCTGGCCTCCGGCTATCCGTTTGTGCTTGGCTTCACCGTCTACGAGAGCTTCGAGTCCGCTCAGGTCGCGAGCACCGGCATCGTGACCATGCCGGCCGCAGGTGAGTCGGTAGTTGGTGGGCATGCGGTCCTGGCGGTCGGCTATGACGACGACAGGAACATGTTCATCGTCCGCAATTCATGGGGACCGGGCTGGGGCCTCGGCGGCTACTTCTACATGCCTTATGCTTATCTGCTCGACGACAATCTCTCGAATGACTTTTGGACCATTCGGGTGGTCGGGGGATAGACGATGCGACCGTCCAATCGCGCCACCGCGTGTCTGATGGAACGGTCTCACTGGGTCAGCGCGCCTTTACATCGATCGTGACCGTGAAACTTTCGGCGGCCTGCGTCTCCCATGCGCGTTTGCGATCGAACTGCAACCTGACGACGCCGGGGCGATCCGCAGCGAACGTCCAATGCCGCATCCCGCCGGCCCCCGGGTTATCGTGCAATTTCTCGAATGAATCATCCACTACGCGAAGCACTGCATCGGCCGGCAATGCCACATACCAGCGATATCCGGTGGTCGGATTCTCGGAGAGATGAAGACGAAATGTTTCGCCGGTTTGCACTTCCACCGTACCGCCATTCTGGGACCGGTCAATCTCAAGCATTCAAGTTTCTAGGACCTTTCGAAGAAAACCGAAAGGGTCTGCGGAAAACGGAGTGCTGCGCGCGGCCGGTAGATAATGTCGCGCGCGGAATAATTGACCGCGGGCATGCCTTTGAGCACCTGCTGATAGGCCGGCGGAAACACCACCGCGCCGCTATCGTCACGCTATGGCTGCGGCGTGCGGCCCCAATCGTCGTGGCGGCACACTCGAAACAGGTCAATTCTCCCCGCAAGTGGCCCGGGAGGAAGCCGTTCAATTTTTCAAACGATGCATCTTTCTCAAGCTTGAGGGTAGTTTTGTAGCGCCCTAAGACACAGGCGGCGGCAGCGGATTTGACGCGTAATGGGTATGTATAAAACGTAAAGCCTTCTTTTCGGCATCGGTCAGCTTATAGCTTTCCAGATCGTCTCCAGGTTCGTACCTTTTCCGGAACTTTTGATCGAATCCCAAAACGGCGTTGTAAATATCCGCTGGTAGCGGAGCTATTGAATTTATAACTGCTTGAGTCTCTGGATTGCCGGAAATTTCAACGCCCGTGTGTCGATCAAATTCAAGATTGTCTTGTGTAGTAACCCGCCTCGCTGAAATAGTTGTGTTACTCACCGATAACACCAAACAGATGCAACTTGCTCCATTAGGAGCTGTGGCATGAAAGACATCGCCGATAGCCAAATTCTTTATGAGAGTTGTGCGATCAATCATGGGCTCAACTACTTAATTATGAAACGTTCCAGTGTCTTTGTCTTTTCCGTTGGCGGATCGTTCTCAATACCTAACATTTTAACGGCGCAATCCATACAAACTCAAGAAAAGTATTCACTACTAACCCAGCCCGATGGCTACATCATTGGGCTCTACCGGATGATTCACCCAAATGCGAATTCTCGTACTCGTACCGGACACGGGTTGCTCTAGAACTTTCTTGCCGGGAACGATGTCGACGCTCACTACTTGGTTAGGAGTTTGCAGCTCACCGTCAAACGCCGGTTTAGCCGCGAAACCCACTCGTTCGGACGCACCAATAGCAATCCTGGTCTCACCGTCAACGTCGGGCTTGCAGCCCACAGCAATACAAGATGGTGTGGACCAAATACTAGAGCCGCGCACGATCTCGGGCATGTCTTTTGTGTCAGATCCTGTGATGAGAAAACTGCGTTTGGCACCGGAAGACTTACTGACTTCAAGTTCATTATTGCCCCCCACCATTGCTTGTTATCCACCCACCCTGTCGCCGACTGCAAGTCAGGCATTGCGGAAATAGCCGTTGCACCGTGCCGGTTGAGTTGAGCGCGCTAGGGGGTTGATGATCCGGCACGAAGTTACCTGAGGAGGTGCCTGGATCGGTAGTACCGCAGGTGTGGCATCCGCTCTCGGCGCCGATTTCATTGATGTCTCCTCGTTCGTCACCGGTGAAATCACGCCGACCGCCCGATGGTGCTGACCGCCACCGGCTATTTGCCGATCGAGGCGGGAGCGTCGTCACCCGCGGGCTTGGCCC